>JAENVU010000025.1 GCA_016650415.1 Acidimicrobiia bacterium | reverse complement strand
CAGCCAGGTGTTCGCGTCGACCAGGGTGGCGGCTCCCTCGGTCGCGCCGTAGTACTCCCACACCACGGGCCCGAGCCAGTCGATCAGCCGTTGCTTCACGTGGACCGGGCACGGTGCCGCGCCGTGGATGACCGCGAGGAGGGTCGATGTGTCGGCGACGGCGCGCACGTCCTCGGGAAGGGCGAGGAGCCGGTGGAACATCGTCGGCACCATGTGGGTGTGGGTCACCTGGTGCGCGCCGATGAGTCGGAGCGCCTCGGCCGCGTCCCACTGCTCCATCAGGACCAACGTCGCGCCGCCGTGCAGCGGCGTGTTCATCGACAGCAGCAGGGGCGCGGTGTGGTACAGCGGCCCGGTCACGAGGTGCACCGCGCCGGGGAGGTAGCCCGAGAACCGGGCTTCGGTCAGCGTTGCCGCCGGGTTGCTGCGCGGGCGAGCCACGCCCTTGGGTCGACCGGTCGTGCCCGAGGTGTAGAGCATGATCGTGCCGGCGGCAGGGTCCGAAGGTGCAGTCGACGGTTGTGATGCCAGCGCGGTCTCGTACTCGTCCCAACCGGCGAGTGCGGTACCGATCGCGATTCTGATCGGGACCTCGTCGGCGATCCCGGCGAGCTCGGTGAGACTGCCATCCATGACGATCGCCCGCGCGCCACAGTCGCGCACGATGTACTCGGCCTCCTCCGCGCCGAGATGCCAGTTGATCGGCGTGAGCCGCCACCCCGCTCGTTGCGCAGCGGCGAAGGTCTCGACCCACTCGGCGCGGTTCGGCGCGACGAGCGCGATCCCGTCCCCCGGATGGAGCCCGCGCGCCCGCAACCAGTGCACGAGTTGGTTCGTGCGGGCGTCCAGATCGGCGTAGGTGAGCGTGGTGTCGTCGGCGACGATGGCCAGGCGCTGAGGCTCGTAGGCCGCGAACCACGCGATGACTCGCCCCTCGGCCGCGGCGGTGTCGATGTCGGTTGGTGGGGCGCTCACGCGGCGGACGTTATGCGCGTGGAGTCGCGAGGGAAACCCGGCCCGGATGCCGACTACGGCGTACAGCTCGCGAGGAACTCGGCGACGACATCGGGGTCGACGACCCTCCGCATCGGCGGAAGCGCGTCGAGGAGCGCGTTGCGATACCCGGCCGTGGCCAGCCGCCGGTCGAGGACCGCGACCACGCCGCGATCGTTCAGGCTCCGGATCAACCGCCCCGCCCCCTGGGCGAGGATCAACGCAGCCGCGGGGAGATCGACGTCACCGAATCCGGAGCCACCGGATCGTTCAGCGCTCTCCCTCCGGGCCTGGGCGAGCGGATCGTCGGGCCGGGAGAAGGGCAGCCGATCGAGGACGACGAGGACGCAACTCGGCCCCGGAATGTCGACACCGGTCCAGAAACTCCGGGTCGCGACGAGACAGGACTGCTCCTCGGCGCCGAATCGTTCGAGGAGTACCGCCTTGGCGCTCTCGCCTTGGACGAGAACCGGATGGTCGGTCTCGGCGCGCAACGTGGCCGCCATGCGGTCGACCGCGGCTCGCGAGGTGCACAGCACCAGGGCGCGGCCCCCGGCGGCGTCGGCCAGCCGAGCGGTTTCCTTGGTGGCCGCCTCGGCCCACGCCGGGTCGCGAGGCTCGGGGAGGTGGCGGGGCACGTAGAGCATCGCCTGTTCCCGGAAATCGAACGGGGACTCGACCGCGAGGTCCGCGTAGCCGACGCCGGGGAGCCGCATGTCGTCGGCGCCGTCCTCGTCGTCGGGGATGAAGATCGGTCCGACCTCGGCCGTCGGATCGAGGCCGAGTCGGCGCGTCAGCGCCGTGAACCGAACGCCACCGCCCAGTGTGGCCGACGTGAGCACCGTCGGGGTCAGGGCGAAGAGGCGTGCGCCCAGGATCTTCGACACGTCGATCGGGGCCAGGTGGAGCGTCTCCCGTTCGGCCCAGACGACTTCATCGGGGTCCGGGGCGCGGAGCCGGCGTAACGCGTCGAGGCGGGACGCGGCCAGCTGAGTCGTCTGCGCCGCGGCGGTGGGGTCACCGCTGGCGTCGATCGATGGGATCGCGCCCGCCAGTCGCTCCGCGGCGCTGCCCAAGGCGTCGGCCATCGGTCCTGCGGTGGGGTCCAGGCGGCCATCGGCCTTGTCCAACGCCCGTTCGAGCGCATCGGCCGCCGCGGCGATCGGGTCGGAGTCGCCGCGACTGACGCCCACGCCGGTGAGACGGCTGGCGAGCTGGCGGAGGCCGCCCGGAGTGAGGTCGATGCCGAAGGCGTTGGTGGCGACGTCGGCGAGACCGTGCGCCTCGTCGAACACCACGAAGTCGTGCTCCGGAAGCACCGCACCGCTCGACGACAGGTGCGCGCAGTAGAGCGCGTGGTTCACGACGAGGATGTTGGCCGTGGCGGCGCGCTTGCGCGCGTGTTCGGCGAAACAGTCGTCGCCGTCGTCGCATTTGTTGGCGCCGGGACATTCACGTGGCGCGCAACTCGCGATGCGACGAGATGCGTCGGCCACATCGACGTCGGCGAAGTCTCCGGTGCTGGACGACGCGACGAAGCGGACGAGTCGTTCGACGTCGCGCTCGAGGGTCGGACCGGGCCGCTCATCGAGGAGAGGCTGACCCTCGCGCGCCCGGTTGAGCTTCGCCCGGCAGACGTACTGCCCGCGTCCCTTCAACAGTGCACCCGTGAACGGGACTCCGCCGTGCTCACGCAGGTGGGGGAGGTCCTTACTCCAGAGCTGGTCTTGCAGGGTCAGCGTGGCCGTCGCGACGACGACCCGTTTTCCCGAGGCGATCGCGGGGGCGAGATACGCAAGCGACTTGCCCGATCCGGTGGGCGCCTCGGCGACGAGGTGATGCCCGGTCCCGATGGCATCGGCGATCGCCGCGGCGAGCGCCAGCTGACCGGGCCGTTCATCGCCGCCGAGCGCGTCGACGGCGCGGGTCAACACCGTCTCGTAGTTCGCCTCCGCCATCCCGTGACTTTGACACGCGGTCGGCTCACCCGCCGTTGTCGGCCGAGCCGGTCTCCTGTCCGCCGTTGGTGTTCTCGGAGTTCTCGTGGGCGCTGATCTTGGGCTGCCACACGGCCTTCGATCCGGTGTGACCGATCCGTATCACCCAGTAGACGGAGGTGGCCGCGAGCAGGATCGTGACGGCGAGGGTCCCGGCGAGGATCGGGTTCTTCATGCTGACGGGTCCGTCGGCGCGGTGGCGTCGCTCCAGGTACAGGAACGCGACGAGGGCAATGAAGAACAGCAACAGGAACGGTCGGATGTCTTCGGCGATTTGGGTGTGGGCCCGTTCGAGGGCGGTCCGCTTGATCTCGCCCCTGAGCGCCTGGCCGCTGCCGATGGCCAGCTGCGTGAAGATCCCCGCGACCATCAGGACGACGGCCGTAGCCCAGCCGAATCGCCGCCGCCACGGCTCCCACCAGAGGCCGAGCACGCCGAACGCCGCGAGCGGGATCAGCACGATCGGGATGTGGACCAAGAGGGGGTGAGCGGGCAGGCCGAAGAGCGTCTTGATGTCCATGCGCGGCACGGTACGGAACCCGCACAACGCGCGTGCGAACGAGTCCGCAAAAAGAGGGCAAAGTCGTGACCGGCCCCTCAGCTGCGCCTCAGACGGGGCGCGAATGGGGCAATCCGGGCGGCTCCGGAGGGTTTCTCGGCGGAGAATCGGCAAAAGTCCCCGGAAATCCGCCCTTTCTGCGGGCATGCATGCCAGGCTGACGCCCGTTCCACTGACCGCAACTGAAGGAGTAGGCAGTGAATCGCAGAGAGCTGGTCGCCGCGCTCGCAGAGCGCACGGGATCCGAGAAGAAGACAACGGACGCATTCCTGTCTGCCTTCACGGACGTCGTGACTGAGACTGTTTCGAAAGGGGAGCCGGTTGCCATTTCCGGTTTCTGCAAGTTCGCCCGCGTCGAGCGTGCCGCCCGTATGGGCCGCAACCCGGCCACCGGCGAGGCCATCAAGATCGCGGCTTCGAAAAAGGCTCGGATCACGCCGTTGAAGGCATTCAAGGACGCGGTGCTCGCAGGCAAATAGCCGGCACCGGCACTGTCTGACTGAGTGAGGGGAGGCTTCGGCCTCCCCTCACTTGTGTGTCGGGACGGGTATCTAGGATCCCGGGATGGGACTTCTCGAGGGTCAGAACGTCGTGATCACCGGCGGCGCGTCGGGGATCGGTGCGGCCACCGCCCGTTTGGTGCACGAACACGGTGGCGCGGTGGCGATCGTCGACATCGACGAAGCCGGCGCGCACGCCGTGGCCGCCGACGTCGCGGGCGCCGGATTCGTCGCCGACGTGTCCGACCCCGAGGCCTGCCGCGCGGCGATCACCGCAGCCGATGCGGCGCTGGGCGGCATGACTGCGCTGTTCAACAACGCGGGCATCGGCGCGGCGAAACCGCTGCACGACTACTCGGACCGCTTGTTCGCCAAGCTCGTCGACGTCAACCTCGCCGGCACCTTCTACGGCATCCGTGCCGCGGTGCCCTTGCTGCGGGCGCGGGGCGGGGGTTGCATCGTCAACCATGCGTCGGTCTCCGGGATACGCCCGACTCGCTTCGAGGGTCCGTACTCGGCGGCCAAGGCCGGGGTGATCTCCCTGACGATGGACGCGGCCCTCGAGTACGGACCGGATCTCCGGGTCAACTGCGTGTCGCCCGGCCTGATCGAGACACCGTTGACCGCCGGGGTGCTCGCCGACCGCGAGGTGCGGACTGCCGTCGAGGACGCCACCCCGCTCCGACGGGTGGGCACCGCGTCCGACGTCGCCAACGCCGTGGTGTTCCTGATGTCGCCGTTGGCGGCGTACATCACCGGTCACAACCTCGTGGTCGACGGCGGTTCGTACCTGCCCAACTCCCAGGCCGACGCGATCCTGCGCCAGTTCGGGATGTGAGCATGGAGACCCGAACGCTCGGTCCGCTCGGCCCGGTGAGCGCGCTCACCCTGGGCGGCGGTGGGCTCGGTCAGGTGTGGGGTACGACCTCGCGCGACGAGGCCGTGGCCACGGTTCACGCCGCGACCGACGCCGGCATCACGCTGCTCGATCTCGCGCCCACGTACGGGCGCGGTGAGGCCGAGGCCGTCGTGGGGGAGGCCTTTCGTGGGCGTCTGCCCGCGGGCGTCCGAGTCGGGACCAAGGTGATGCTCGGCGATCCCGGCCCGGGTGAGGTGCCGGCGCGCATCGAACGATCGTTGACCCGGTCGCTCGCCACCCTGGAACTCGATCGGGTCGACGTGTTGTACCTGCACTCCAACGTGGTGCCGGACGGGTACCTCCAACCGCGACACCCGGAGTTCGCATCCCGGCTCGCGACTCCCTGGACCCGATTCGTCGATGAGGTGCGGCCGGCGTTCGAGTCGTTGGTGGCCGACGGCCGGATCGGCGCCTGGGGGATCACCGGAATCGGGTTGCCCCGCACGATCCTCGAGGTCATCGCGTCGGATCCCGCGCCGGCCGTGGTGCAATGTGTGGCCAACCTCCTGGATTCCACCGGCGCGATCTACGTGCACGACGAGCCGTTGCGGCCCCGGACGGTCATTGCCGCGGCCGCGGCGCGGGGATGCGGCGTCCTGGGGATCCGGGCGGTCCAAGCGGGCGCGCTCACCGACGCGATCGACCGTTCGCTCCCGGCCGACGACCTCGACCAACTCGATTACGGGCGCGCCGCCCCGTTCCGGTTGCTGGCGGCCGAGTTGGGTACGTCGCCGGCGATGCTCGCGCACCGGTACGCGCTGTCGATGCCCGGAGTCGGGTCGGTCGTCCTCGGCGTGAAGAACCGCACCGAGCTGGCCGAGTGCGTTGCCGCGGCTGACGCCGGCCCGTTGGAGTCGGACGTCATCACCCGCGTCGACGCCTCCGTACGCTGAGCGAGTTCCATTCCGGCGTCAATAGCTCGTGCGGAGAGCGAGTTGTCGACGCCGGAACGGCGCTACGGTGCGCGGCATGATCACCGATTCTCGCATCATCGTCACCGGACCGACCGGCCAGGTTGCCCTTCCCGTCACTCTCGCCCTCGCCGAGCACAACGAGGTCATCGGCCTCGCTCGCTTCCGCGACCCGGAGGCGCGGGCGCAGTTGGAAGCCGCGGGCGTGACCTGTATCGAGACGAACCTCGCCGCCGGCGACTTCTCGAACGTGCCGGCCGACATCGACTACCTGCTGAACCTGGCGGTGGTGAAGAGCAATCGATGGGACGTCGACATCGCCGCGAACGCGGAAGCGGCCGGTCTGCTCATGCAGCACTGTCGCAACGCCAAGGCCGTCCTGCACTGCTCGTCGACGGGCGTGTACCAGCCCGCCGGCCTGCACCAACTGGCGGAGACCGATGCGCTGGGCGACAACCACCGGGTGATGATGGAGACGT
>JAENVU010000024.1 GCA_016650415.1 Acidimicrobiia bacterium | reverse complement strand
GAAGTGCAACACGAACTCGCAGAACTCCTCACGTGTGATGTCGCCACTCGCCAACGCTGCGTACACGTGCTGGGAGATCGGTTCGTCGACCGCGGCCGCGCCGACGCACGCCAAGGTGATCCAGCGGCGGTCGCGACGTGAGAGCCCGGGCCGATCCCACAACTCCCCGAACACCGAATCCACCACGCCCTGGTCCAAATACGGCGTGAGCGGCGGGGGCGCGTCCGACACCATCACCTCGCGATAGCGCCGCCGTCCCGTCTCGGTCCGCGCGTCCGCGATTGCTTGTCGGGCCGCTTCGTGATCGTCCATCGGATCGTCCATCCTTCTAGCTCGTGTGACTCATCGCCGCGACCAACCCACCGTCCACGCGCAGGTCACAGCCCGACACGAAGGCCGCAGCATCCGAACACACGAAGGCAACTGCGGCCGCGATGTCCTCCACGCGGCCGGGGAGCACCGCGTACTCGCCGCGACGCACCGGAGTGAGTTCGGCCATCCATTGCTTCACCGGTTGGTGCTCCAACTCGAGGCGGCCCATCGCGGTGTCGATGAGACCCGGCGAGAGCGAGACGACGCGGCCACCACGGGCTCCCCAGCCGACCGCCGTCGCCGCGCAGAGCCGGATGACCCCACGCTTGGCCAGCCGGTAGGTCGCGCCCGGGTCCGGCTCGGAACCGACGAGTCCGGCGAATCGTGCCTCGACGTCTGGTTCGCACGGGTCGTCGAGCAGGGCGTCCATCGCGGGATCGAACTCGCCGAGGTGGCCGGCGATCGACGCAAGGCAGACCGCGACGGTTCCGGGCACCACGAGCGGAGTGAACCCGTCGAGCATCCGGGCGACCGCCACCAGATCCACCCGCAGGATCTCCCGCCAACCGGCCATGGTCGGCGAGAGCCCGGCGGTGTGCACGAGTGCGGCCAGTTGTCCCAACTCGGCCGCGGTCCCAACCAGCGCATCGACCGCGGCGGGATCACTGAGGTCGGCGACGACGGGCACCGAGCCTCCGATGCTCGCGGCGACCTCGTGCAGCCGTTCCTCGTCCACGTCGGTGAGCACGAGACGATCCGCGCCGGGAGCAAGAACGCGAGCACAAGCCGCACCCATCGCGCCCGCGGCGCCCGTGACCACCACGATCCCGGTCACCGTTCGCCTGACAGCCGGCCGCGCCGGCTCGGACCGCCGATGGCCGCTCGCTCCGCTTCGAGGCGCGACTGCGCGGCGGCCGCCGCGCCCTCATCCGCGCGCGGCAAGGTGAACCCGGTGTAGATCACGCGTCGCTCATCGGTGGTCGGATGGGTGGAGCGATGCAGCGCACACGAGAGGTGCACCGTCAGGTCGCCGCGTTTGGCCCGCAGGGTCACGCTCGGGAGACCGGCGCGGTCAATCTGATCGCGCGCGATGTTCGCTCGGTGCGACCCGGCCATGACGTCGAGTCCGCCGTGCGCGTCGTCCACCGGGGTCAGACAGATCCCGATCGTCAACCCCGAGCAGTACATCGCGTGACCACCCCGATCGCAGTCCTTGTGCCAGGGCAGGCACGCGAGCCCCTCCACCGAACCGACCCGCTTGAGCAGACCTTCTGCGGTCACCTGCGCGAAGTGTTCGCCGAAAGGGTCACCCGGACGATGGCCGTCGTCGAGGATCTCGCCGATCGCAAGAAAGCGAGGGTCCTCGAACACCGCCGGCATCGCGGGCGCCTTGCGTTCGAAGTTGAGGATCCGACACGGATACCGCTCCCCCGTGCCCGTCGCCGCCCACCACGACTCGCCGTCGTCGGGCCGGGCGTCGGCCACCGCGCGCTTCAAGTCCGCGTCGAGAGCATCGATCTCGGCATCGTCGAGCACATCCGCGAGCAGCAGGAACCCTGCTTCGGCGAGGAAGTGGGCCGCGCCCGGATCACCGAGACGGAATCGTTGGTCGAGATCGAGCGGTCCACCATCGGATCCGCGCACTGCCACCTCACCGGCTCGGTGCACGCCGCGGCCGTCGAGCACCGAGCGCAGCACCGGGTCCCACGTGCAGAACCCATCGGTGGCCCCAGGATCACCGAACGCCCGGGCGCCGATGACCAGGCCGAGCGCGGTCCGTCGTTCGGTGACGAGATCCGCGAATGCATCGCGGTCAAGCATGATCGTGACCGGTGCATGCGTCCCGGCCACCACCTCGATCCCCGCGGCGCCGCGTCGCAATGTCCACACGTCGTCGTCGACCGCGATCGCCAGCGGCGCCACACCGACGCGATCGGCGTCGTCGGCGGCACGATCACCGTGACGCGCGAGCGCGTCGCGCCATGGTCCCGCCCAGAACTCGGCGGGGTCGGCCGGCGCCGCGGCCACCCGCCTGCGGGTATCGACGCTGGGCCCGGTCACGGCCCGTTGCCCGGTCACGGCTCGTGACCCGGAGATCGCGGATGGCCGAGGAGCGCGAGAAACCGATCGGCGGCGCACAGCAACAGCTCGGCATCGGAGCCGGTCTCCTGTGCGAACAGCCCGATGTCCTTGGCCATGATCGGGCCGGCGTGTTCGGCGATGGGCGCAAGGGAGCCCAGGGCGACGAACAGTTCGAGCGCGTAGCTCCGCCCACTCCCGTTGCGCAGCGCGTCACCGAGCAACACCGGGTCGAGTCCGAGGGCCACGCCGAGCGCCATCGCGTCATGAGCGAGCGCGAAGTGCGAGGCGTTGAGCGCATTGTTCACGAGCTTCGTGCGCAGACCCGACCCGAGTGGGCCCATGTGCAGCACCGGGTCGCCGTAGGTTTCGAGCATCGGTCGCGCGTACCCCACCACATCATCGGCACCGCCGACGTAGACCGTCAACCGCCCGGCCGCGGCCATCGCGCCACCACCACTCACCGGTGCGTCGATCACGCGCACTCCCGTCGCCTGCGCGCTACTCGCGATCTCGGCGCACTCGGCCGCGCCGATCGTCGAGTGCACTGCGAGCACGCTGCCGCGCGCCATGCCGGCGAGCACTCCTGACACGACCTCGCGCACCGCGGCACCGTCGGTCACGCAGATGCCCACAACATCGCTGGCGCGTCCAAGCTCGACCAGGTCGGCCGCGACCGCGCACCGGCCGGCGAAGGGTTCCACCGATTCGGCGCGCCGGGCCCACAGCGTGGTCGGAACCCCCTGATCGATCAGCCGCTCCGCCATGCCGCCGCCCTGACTCCCCAGACCGACGAACCCCACGCGCATCGCACCGGCTGCTGCCATCCCTGCATTCAAGCCGAGCAGATCCAGTTCGGCCAGACGTTGCGCCGCGTCCTCGTCGGCCGCGGTGCAGGTACTCGCGCTGCACGTCGGTCGACCGCACGGGCCGGGCCGCCCCATACTGAACGCATGTCCGATCCTTCCGATCTCGTCCTCCGCGCCGACCATGACGGCGTGTGCACCCTCACGCTCAATCGACCGGACAAGCTCAACGCGCTGACTCCCGGGTCGTTCGTGGCCCTGCGCGCGCATCTCGATGCGATCGCGTCGGACGAGTCGGTGCAGTGCGTCGTGCTCGCCGGTGCGGGCCGGTCCTTCTGCGCCGGCCACGACCTCGAAGCCATCGCGAGTGGCGAGCGAGCACCGAGCCGGCACTTCGAACCCGAGACGGTCGACGCGCTCGAGGCGCTCCCCCAGCCGACGATCGCCCGCCTGCACGGTCACTGCTTCACGGGCGGGCTCGAACTCGCGCTCGCCTGCGACCTCCTCGTCGCGGCCACGTCGACCAAGATCGGTGACACGCACGGGCAATGGGGCCTGGTCCCGATCTGGGGCATGTCGGTGCGGTTACCCGAACGGGTCGGCCGTTCGATGGCGAAGCAACTGATGTTCACCAGCCGGCGGATCGACGGGACGACCGCGGCCGAGATCGGGCTCGTGGACGTCGCCGTGCCCGACGACGAACTCGACGTCACCGTCGAACGACTCGCGGCCGAGATCCTGAAGAACTCGCCGGGCACCAACCGCCGGGTCAAGCGCCTGATCGCCGACCGTGATGATCGCACCCGCACCGAGGCACTGATCCACGAACGCGCGCTGCCGTACGGCGTCCCCGAGGACATGGCGGAACGGATGGGCCGTGGTTGACCCCGTCGTCGCGGACTTCCCTGGTCGCGAAGAGCTCGAGGCACTGCTCGACGGACTCCGGTCCACCGATCTGGACCGGCCCGCGATCGTGCGCGTGCTGGGCGCGGCCGGGTGGGTCGCGCCGCATTACGCCCCTGAGCACGGTGGGCGGGGCCTGAGCCGCGAGGATGCGCAGGCCGCGCTGACGCTGCTCGTCGATCGGGACATCCCCCACGTTCCCCGTGGTTCCGGGCTTCCCCTGGCCGCACCGACGATCGACCAATGGGCGAGCGACGCCTCCAAGCGGCACCTGCTCCCCCGGCTCCTCACCGGTGAGGAGCGCTGGTGTCAGCTCTTCTCCGAGCCCGGCGCGGGCTCAGACATGGCCTCACTCGCGACGACCGCCGAGCGCGACGGTGAGCAGTGGGTGGTGAACGGCCAGAAGGTGTGGACCACGTTCGGCCACGAGTCCGAACGAGCGATGCTGCTGGCCCGCACCGATCCCGATGCCCCCAAGCACAAGGGCATCACCTACTTCGGATTGGACATGCGAGCACCCGGCGTCGAGGTCCGGCCGCTCATCAACATCGCCGGCCAGCTCGAGTTCAACGAGGTGTTCCTCACCGACGTCCACGTGCCGGACCTCGACCGGATCAGCCCCGTCGGCGAGGGCTGGGCCGCGGCGATGACGACCTTGGGCGCGGAGCGCCACGCACTCTCGGGGGTCCGGAAGAAGCGCAAGGCTTCCGACGAGATCCTCGGCGGCAAGCCCTACG
>JAENVU010000023.1 GCA_016650415.1 Acidimicrobiia bacterium | reverse complement strand
GCGAGACACTGCTGCTCATGCACGGGGAGCCGTCATGGTGCTTCCTGTACCGGCACATGATCCCGACCCTCACGGCGGCCGGGCACCGGATCGTCGCGCCCGACCTCCCCGGGTTCGGGCGCTCCGACAAGCCCACGCCACGGACGGAGTACACGTACCAGCGCCACCTGGACTGGATGACCGGGTGGCTGGTCGGCCTGGATCTTCGGGACCTCACATTGGTCTGCCAGGACTGGGGTGGCCTGATCGGCCTGCGGCTCGTCGCGGCCATGCCCGAACGCTTCCGCCGCGTCGTCGCCGCCAACACCTTTCTCCCGACGGGTGACACCAATCCCGGCGACGCGTTCCTCCGCTGGCGGGAGTTCTCCCAAGCCGTCGACACGTTTCCAGCCGGCTTCATCGTCAACTCGGGGTGCACGACCGATCTTTCGCCCGATGTCATCGCCGCGTACGACGCGCCCTTCCCGGACGAGTCGTACAAGGAGGGGGCCCGCCAGTTTCCGCTCTTGGTTCCCACCTCGCCCACGGACGCCGCGTCCGGTCCCAATCGGGAGGCCTGGGAGGTGTTGGCGACGTTCGAGCGCCCCTTCCTGACCGCGTACTCCGATTCCGATCCGGTGACGGGCGGTGGCGACAAGGCATTTCTCGCTCGGGTGCCGGGCACACGCGGCCAACCGCACACCACCATCGCCGACGGCGGTCACTTCCTCCAGGAGGACCAGGGACCGCGGCTCGCGGCCGTCGTCAACGACTTCATCGCCGGAACGCCTGCATGAGCCGCCGCGAGTTCAACGGTCGGAATCAGTAGGTTTCGGCACCAGTGTTCCGGGGGGAAGCACCGACGATGAGCCAGACAACGGGGCGCGCATGAACACGCTCGCGCTGCGCCTCGTACCGTCGGCATCCGCGCGTCGCATTCTGAGCTGGGCAATTCCGGTCGCCGCCGTCGTCTTCGCAGCCACCGTCTACCCCTTCCCCTCCCCCCTCGGAGTGGTGCTCAACGGCATGCTCGTCGGTGGGCGAATCGCCCTGATCGCCTTGGGCATCGCCCTCGTCTACCGCTCCAACCGCGTCATCAACTTCGCCGCGGCGGATCTCGGTGTCGCCCCGGCGACGCTGATGGTCGTTCTCGTCCTCGGGTTCAGTTGGAACTACTGGCTGGGCGTCGGCGTCGGGCTGACCGGAGCGATCCTCGTGGGTGCGCTCGTCGAGATGTTGATCGTCCGCCGGTTCCGGAAATCGCCGCGGCTCATCCTCACGGTCGCGACCATCGGCATCTCCCAACTCCTGTTGTTCGTGGCGCTGAGCATCCCCGGCTGGGTCGGCGGCGACACCCTCGCCGGCCTCGGACAGCGGTTGAGCCCGCCGTTCACCCTCAACTGGACCTTCGGCGGGATCATCTTCAACAGCAACGACATCCTCACGCTCTGTGCGGTGCCGGCGTGCCTGATCGCGCTCACGTTGTTCCTGACGCGTTCCCAAACCGGTATCGCGGTGCGTGCGGCCGCCGAGCGGTCGGAACGGGCATCGATGCTCGGGATTCCCGTCGGGCGCATCCAGACGATCGTCTGGGTCATCGCATCGACGCTGGCGTTCATCGCCGTGTTCCTGCGCGCCGGCACCGTCGGCCTCCCGATCGGTCAGGCGCTCGGTCCGGCCTTTCTCATCCAAGCCATCGGGGCGGCGGTGATCGGCAGCTTCGAACGCTTCCCCACCATCGCTGCCGCGGCCATCGGCATCGGCATCCTCGATCAGGCCAACACCTTCCAGCCGGGCAACCGACCGGCGTTCAACGACGTCGCCCTGTTCCTGATCGTACTGATTGCCTTGCTCCTCGCGAAGCGCGCCTCGAGCACTCGCGCCGGCGACGTCAGTTCGTGGCGCGCCGTCGGCGAGGTTCGTCGCGTCCCACCCGAACTCTCACACCTCCCCGAGGTTCGCTACGCCTTCATCGGGTTGGGCGTCGCGCTCCTCGGTGCGCTCGTCGCGCTCCCCGCGTTCCTGTCGGAGTCCAAGATCGGGCTGGCGTCGGTCATCGCGATCTTCTCGATCGTGGCGCTGTCGTTGGTGGTACTCACCGGTTGGGCCGGGCAAGTGAGTCTCGGCCAGGTCGCCTTCATGGGGATCGGTGCTGCCATCGGCGGCGCCCTGACCGCCAACGAAGGCCTGGACATCTCCCTTGCGATGCTGATCGCCGGTCTGGTGGGCGCGGCGATCGCCGTCGTCATCGGGTATCCGGCGATTCGACGCCGAGGGTTGACGCTTGCCGTCATCACCCTCGCGTTCGCACTCGTCACCCAGTCGTATCTCCTCAACCGCGAGTTCTTCGGCGGCTGGTTGCCCGACTCCCGCATCGAACGACCGGACCTCTTCGGCGTCATCAGCCTCCAGTCGGAGTCGAGCTTCTACTACTTCTCGTTGGTCGTCCTCATCCTGACGATGCTGGGCGCCCGCGGCATCCGCAACAGTCGGACGGGCCGCACACTCGTCGCCGTGCGAGAGAACGAGAACGCGGCGCGGTCCTACGGCATCAACTCGGTACGCGCCGCGCTGGCTGCGTTCGCCATCTCCGGGTTCATGGCCGCCGTCGCGGGCGTCTTGTTCGTTCATCAGCAGAACGGTCTCGGCACCGCCCCATACGCACCGGCGGAGAGCTTGACCACGTTCTCGAGTGTCGTCATCGGGGGGATGGGCTCCCTTCCCGGCGCGGTCCTCGGCGCGGTCTACCAACGCGGCGGGCAGTACTTCCTCCACGGCAACTGGGGATTGATCACGAGCAGCGTCGGCCTCCTCGCCATCCTGCTGATCCTTCCGGGCGGTCTCGCAGCGGGTCTGGTCCGACTCCGTGATGCCTACCTGCGCTGGGTCGCAGATCGGCGCGGCATCGTGGTCCCGAGCCTGCTGGCCGACCGACGCGTCGAGACCGAAGGGGCCGAACCCGAACCACTTCCCGATGCCGGTCGCCCCTTGCCGACGGCGAAGGCCGAGGTCGGCTCATGACGACCAGCGCCACTCCGGCCCCGATCGGCCGCGTACGAAGGTGGGCGAAGTCGCTCGGTGGCGGCGCGCCGTTGTATCCGCTGTTCATCCTGTTCGGCCTGAGTCTCGTCGATCAGCTCGACAAGACCGCCTTCCGCATCCTGCTCCCCGACATTGCGAAGGACTTGAACCTCAGTACCGGGAGTGCGATCCAACTCGTTGCCTGGATCGGCGCCGCCGCGATCGTCTTGTCCGTTCCCATCGGGTTCGCAGCCGACCGTCACCGTCGAGTCCCCATCGCGATCGGGGGCGCCCTCATCTGGGGTCTGTTCTCGCTGCTCACCGGGTTCGCGACTGCGACCTGGATGGTCCTCATCGCGCGGGCCGGATCCCAACTCGGCGAAAGCGCGAACGGCCCGACCCACAATTCACTCCTGGCCGACTACTACCCGTTCGACGCCCGCAACGGCGCGTTCTCCTTCCACCGCGCGGCACTCGCGTTCGGGGCAGGGCTCGGACCGCTGATCGCGGGTCCGGTCGCGGCCCGGTACGGCTGGCGCGTGCCCTTCATTCTCTTCGCCATCCCGACCGGCATCATGGTGATCCTCGCGCTGAAGATGCGCGAGCCGATCCGCGGCCACTACGAGCGGGCGGCCATGGGCGCGTCCGACGAATCGATCGCCACCGAGGACGTACCGCCGAGCTTCGCGGAATCCTGGCGGATCGTCTGGAACGTCGGCACCCTCCGGCGGATCTTCTACGCGCTGCCGTTCATCGCGACCGCCTTCATCGGGCTCGCGGAGATGAGCAACCTCTTCTACGACAAGGTCTTCCACGTCGGAACCGCGAACCGCGGGTATCTCGCGGCGGCGCTCGCTCCCGCCCAGATGATCGGACTCCTGCTCGGCACACCGATTGCCACCCGCCTCCTCGCTCGCGGTCCGGCTCTGATCCCACGGTTCGTGGCGGGCGTGAGCGTGATCGTCGCCGCCGCCTGGGCCGGATTCGCCCTGAGCCCGAACCTCGGCATCGCGATCGCGCTCAACGCGGTGCTCGTCGCCGGTGCGGTCCTCATCACCCCGGTGATCTTCGTCGCCCTGTCGCTCACGATCCCGCCGAAGGTCCGGTCCTTCGGGTACGCGGCGTCGGCGCTCTGGTTTCTCCCCGGCGTCGCGCTCTACGGGATCCTGGGCGCGCTCGCGGACTCGATCGGACTACGCACCGCCATCCTGCTGAACGCACCGATCTTCCTCATCGGCGCCTCGCTCATCGCGGCGGCAGGACTCGAGATCGACCGGGACATCCGGCGAGTCTGGGGCCAGGCCGCCGCCCAATCCGAAGTGCTGTACGAGCGGCGCCAAGGCCGCGTGAAACTGCTCCTCTGCCGGGGCGTCAACGTCAAGTACGACACCGTGCAGGTGCTCTTCGACGTCGACTTCGAGGTCGGGGAGGGCGAGATCGTCGCACTCCTCGGCACCAACGGAGCCGGGAAGAGCACGCTCCTCAAGGCCATCGCCGGCCTCGCCGAACCGAGCGACGGCGCGATCATCTTCGACGGTCGCGACATGACCTACACGCCACCCAACGAGACCGCCGGCCGGGGCGTCACCATGGTGCCGGGCGGACAAGGCGTCTTCCCCGCGCTGACCGTGCAGGAGAACCTCGCGCTGGCCGGATGGCTCCACCGCAAGGACAAGGACCACGTCCACCAGGCGACCGACCGGGTGCTGGAGATCTTCCCCGTACTCCGGGATCGACTCGATCAGGCCGCCGGCAACCTGTCCGGTGGTCAACAGCAGATGTTGACCTTGGGCATGGCCTTCATCGAGCGGCCCCGCTTGCTCATGATCGACGAACTCTCACTTGGTCTGGCGCCGGCGGTGGTCGGCCAACTCCTCGGCATCGTGCGGGAACTGCGCGACGCGGGCACGACGATCATCCTCGTCGAGCAATCCGTGAACGTCGCACTCACGGTGGCCGAGACGGCGTACTTCATGGAGAAGGGCGAGATCCGTTTCCACGGCCCGACGTCCGAACTCCTCGAACG
>JAENVU010000022.1 GCA_016650415.1 Acidimicrobiia bacterium | reverse complement strand
CGGCCGTCGCCGTGAGACCGGGTGCGGCCGTCGCCGTGAGACCGGGCACGGCGACAACGGCGACGCCGACGAAGGCGGCGATCAGAACGAGTCCGGGGCGGCGGGGGTGCATACGTCGGTCACCATCCATGGTCGTGCAATGAAGTCCCATCCGTGGGAGGCCCTTCCGGCCCGGGCGCTTCCTCCGCGTCCCCTGCCGACCCCGAACTCGAGCAAGGAAACGGTACGGGGATCACCCGCGCGTGTCCGCGCGGGCATTTCGACCCAGACGCCGGTCAGCGCGGGACGCGCGCCGAGAGCAGCCCCCCGGATTCCCACCGTTCGAGTGTCGCGTCGTCGACGTCGAGCAACTCGCGCAGGACCTCGCGATTGTGTTCTCCGCGGTAGGCCGGGACCCCGTGCGCGCCTGTCGTTGCGCCCGAAAATCGCCATGGTGCTTCCGGGATCCCGACGGTCGACCCCTGCCGGTCGTCGACGTCGACCACTGCGCCGCGCTCGATCGACCACTCGGATCGTGCGGCCGCCCCGGGGCTGCGCACGATACCCATCGGGAGGTTCTCAGTCGCGAGAATCGCCTCGAGTTCATCAAGATTGGTGAACGTCAAGGTCCATGCCTCGATGGTTGCGATGAGGTCCGCGCGGTGGGCGCGTCGCTGTGCGAGCGCGAAACGCGGATCGTCGAGCAGCTCAGGTTGCTGCATCGCCGCGGCGTATCGCTCGAGGAGCCCCGGTCCGGCGGGGTCACCGGCGATGACGATGCTGGGCCCGGCGCCGGTCCGCACAATCGGGGTGTACGGCGGTGCGAGGGTCGGTCGGTAGTCGCCGGGATCGGTCGGGGCCAGGTCCCAATGGGTGAAGTCGTTGGCATGGAGGAGCGCCTCGGCCATGTCGACTTCGACCCATTGGCCCACGCCCGTCCGTTCCCGTTGGAAGAGGGCCGCAAGGATCGCGGAGGTCAGATGGAGCCCGGCGTAGACATCGGCATGGCTCATTCCGTCTTGGAGTTCGACGGTCGTCTCGGGCGTTCCCGCCGCATCGGCGCGCCAACGGGCACCAGCTTCGATCAGCCCCATCTCGGCATGAATGACGACGGCGTACGCGCGTCGGTCGCGCCAGCGGCCGGTCTGGCCGTACCCGCTGATCGACGCCATGATCAGCCGCGGGTTCCGGGCCGCGAGCGCATCCCAGCCGATGCCGAGACGGTCCATGACCCCGGGCCGATAATTCTCCAGGACGACGTCCACGGTCTCGGCGAGCCGGCCGACGAGCTCGGGGGCGTCGGGGTGGCGCAGATCCAGAGAGATGTTGCGCTTCCCGGTGTTCTGTTGCGCGTAGTACAGCGAGATCGATCCGACCTTCGGTTGCGCGAAGCGCACGAGGTCGCCTTCAGGGGGCTCGACTTTGATGACATCGGCACCGAGGTCGTGCAGGTTGCGGCCGGCGATCGGTCCGGAGAGCACACGAGAGAAGTCGAGGATCCGAATGCCGGTGAGCGGCCCGTCGCCCGCGATTGGGTGCGTCATGGTGTGACGAGGTACCTCAGATCACCGTTCCGTCGGAGCCGTCGTCGCACACGACGTCGAAACCGAACGCGGCCCACGCCTGCATGCCACCCTCGAGGTTGACCGCGTCGATGCCCTGACTGCGCAAGAACTCGGTGGCGCGGCCCGAACGGGCTCCGCTCCGGCAGATACACAAGATCGTCTGTGACGTGGGCAACGTGGCCACCACGGCCTCCAGAGTGCCGAGCGCATGCCAGGTCACACCCGGCGCGTGACCGGCGTCGTATTCGTTCCGTTCCCGCACATCGAGGAAGACCGGCCGGTCGAGTTCGTCGACGTCGCCGACGGTGATCGAAGGGATCGATTCGTTCATCGTCGGCGTCCTTGCTTCTGCGGGGTCGGCTTCTTGGCCGGCGTCTTGGTTGCCGGCTTCTTTGCGGGTGCTTTGGCCGTGGTCTTCTTGGCCGGCGTCTTGGTTGCCGGCTTCTTTGCGGGTGCTTTGGCCGTGGTCTTTTTGGTGGGGGCTGGTTTGACGGTCTTCTTTGCGGGTGCTTTGGCCGTGGTCTTTTTGGTGGGGGCTGGTTTGACGGTCTTCTTTGCCGGTGCTTTGGCCGGCGGGGCCTTCTTGGCCGGTGCCTTGGCGGGCTTGGTTGCCGCGCCCTTCGTGGCGGTCTTCTTCGGCCGGTTGCCCTTGACCTCGGCCGCGACAGTTTCGTCGCTCGGTGCACCGGCAACCTTGGCGAAGCCCGGGAGGGCCAGTTCGATGCCGCGTCGGGGCGCATCGACGGCTTGAACGATGAAGGTGCGCGTCTCGCCGCGCGTCAGGACATCGCGCGCCTTCGACGGTCGCGGCTCTCCCATCGCGCCGATCGGTACGTAGCACCGCACGTCGTCGACGATGACGAACGCACCGTGGGACGAGAAGGAGTCGACCACTCCGTACACCTCGGTGCCGAGGCGATGGTCGATGACGAACTGAAGGAACGGCGCCGGCTGATTGACCGCCTCCGGTTCGGGTGTCGTCGTCGTGGTGGTGGTCCGGCCGCGTCCGCCCCGGCGTCGGCGGCGGCCGGTCGTGCTGCTCATCGCGTCGGCCGTTGCCTCCGCGATGGCGTCGCGCACTTGGTCCTGGTCGCGTGCTTCCTTCTTCGCCCGTTGCGTGGTCTTACGGCTGACGATCCCGCGCACCGGTCGGCGCAGCGAGAAGATCCAACCGACACCGGGGACCGGCTTGCCGCCGATGAGGCGACCCGGTTCGAACAGCCACTCGTATTCGGCATGGAACTCTTGGAACGAGTCGTTGCTGACCACGGTCGCATTGGTGCGGTTCGCGATCTGCAGCAGGAACCCGTCGCCGCGGCCGACCGCGCCGGCGGGCGGTGACACGACTTCGGTCGCGATTTCGGCCTTCGAGAAGGCGGCGCGCTCGGAGGGGTCGATGCGGTGCTCGAAGCTCGCATCGACGACGACGGTCACGGTCGTGCCGGGATGTTCGCTCCGGAACGCGTTCACTGCCTCGCGCAGTTGCGCGAGGCTCGGTTCGGTGTTGCCCTCGGTCGCGAGGTTCGAACCGTCGATGACGAAGTGGTCGGCCATCACGTGCTCGCTCCCAGTCTGCTCACCGCGAGATCGCGCAGGAGCCGGTAATCGGCCTTGCCATTCGGTGCCCGGTGCATCTCGTCGAGCACGACGACTCGTTTCGGGATCTTGTAGCCCGAGAGTCCTTGGGCTTTGCAGTGTTCGCGCAAGGTGTCCTCCTTGATGGGGCCGCGCGTCACGACCATGGCCACGACCATCTCACCGAAACGGTCATCGGGGATGCCGACGACGACGCAATCGTCGACGGTGTCGTGCCGGCGAAGCACCAGCTCGACTTCCTCGGGGTAGACCTTCTCACCTCCGGTGTTCACGGTCGCGGAGCCGCGCCCGAGCAATTTGATCGTTCCGTCGGGATCGACGGTCGCGTAGTCGCCGGGGATGGAGTATCTCGTTCCGTTCACAGTACGGAAGGTCTTCGCCGTCTTCTCGGGGTCGCGGTAGTACCCCAACGGAATCCGGCCGCCGACCCCGACCATGCCGACCTCGTCGCTCCCCGGAACGACCTCGCGGCCGTCGTCGGTCAGGACCCGCACCCGGTCGTTGACCGCGAATCGGGCGGGGGCGATCTCGGCGTCGTCGGCTCGGGATGCCGACCGCGACATCAGGCCCTCCGATGCGCCCAACGAATCGAGGAGCGTGATGGTCGGCAGGTGATTCAACAATCCTCGTTTCACCTCCGGACTCCAGGTCACACCGCTCGACGTGATGGCGCGCAGTGATGCGAGCGACCATCGGCCCGGGCCGGCATCGAGGGCATCGAGCAGGGGGCGCGCGAACACGTCGCCGACGATGGTGAGGACCGCAACGTCGTTCCGGTCGATCTCGTCCCAGATGCGAATCGGATCGAGCCCCGTCTCGTCGATCAGGACGACGGTCCCGCCCCCCGAGAGGGTCGAGAGCGTGATGAACAATCCGGTGCCGTGCATCAGTGGGCAGCCCGGCAGCGTGGTGCCCGCCCGCTTGCCGGCCGTGATCGCGACGAGCGGATCCGGTGGTTCGGTCCCGGGCCGGCCCATCTGCCAGAGCGCGACGTACAGATCGTCGCTCCGCCACATGACGCCCTTCGGCATGCCGGTGGTGCCCCCCGTGTACAAGAAGATCAGGTCGTCGCCGTCGGCCGCCCGTCCGGGGGTGGAGCGGTCCCCGGCGACCGCAGCTTCGTACCCGGACTCCAACTCGATGACGAGCGGTGGAGGATCCGCGAGCCGGGCGACCGCAGCGCGGACCGTCGGTGCGAACCGGGCCTCGGTCACCACGGCGCGGGCCTCGGAGTCGGCGAGCAGATAGCGGGTTTCCTCGACGCCGTAGCGGTAATTCACGTTGACCGGCACTGCGCCCAGCTTCAACGCGGCGTAGAACGTCTCGAGGTACTCGGGTCGATTGACGAGGTCGATCGCGACTTTGTCGCCGGCGGTGACTCCGGCCCGCTCGAGATGGCCGGCGAGCCGAGCGGCGCGATCCTCGAAATCGCCGAACGTGCACACGCGGGGACCACACGAGATTGCGACACGTTCGGGCGCCGCCTCGGCGATCGAGTCCCAGACGCGAACAAAGCTCCAACCGGACATAGCGGCAGGCTACCGGTGCCTCGGTGATCGGCTCGGAGCGGCGCTAGCGTCGGTCTCGATGACCGACGACTTCGCCACCCGAACCGCTGCGTGGTCCGCCCGGGTTCTCCCGGAGAAGGAGCGCCCGCCGAGTTCCGCCCGCGGCGTGCACCATGCCGCGTTCATCTGTTCCGATGTCGGCGCCACGATCGACTTCTATCAGGACCTCCTCGGATTCCCGTTGGTCGAGCTGTTCGAGAATCGCGACTACCCGTCGAGTGCGCACCTCTTCTTCGACCTCGGGAACGGAAACCTGCTCGCGTTCTTCGATTTCCCCGGGTACGAACATCCGGAGTTCCACGAGACCCTGGGCGGGGTCCAGCACGTCGCGATTTCCATGGCCCCGGATCAGTTCGCACTCCTGAAGCAGCGCTTGATCGATCACGAGATCGAGTTCCGTGGTCCGGATCTGGGCGTCGAGAACTCGGTGTACCTGCGCGACCCCGATGGTCTCGTTGTCGAAATCTGCACCGCACCGTTGCTCGATACCAACTTCGACTGACCGCCGACTCGAACGCCGGCTCGAACCGGAGGTCGAACAACCGCGGGTCGGTGCGCTGTCAGTCGCGGCTCAGGGTGTGGTCAGGTGGCCGACCCCGAGCTGTTCGCGACGGGCAACCCGGTGCGCACGAACCCCTGCAATGGTGTTCCTGTCCGACGAACAGTGCAACCGAGGAGGTTCGATGAAGCATCACCGCATCCACCGAAGTGCCGGACGTACGTCGACGCCGTGGTCGCGGGAGGCCCACGCTCATCGAGTTCGACCGGCGATGCGGCATCCGAGTTCGTGAGTTGACCCGAACCGGTCGGCGGGGAGTGACGCATGGCGAGCTTCCCGCCGACGGTGGTACAGCGTCGAAGCCGGCCGGGCCTGCGTGGCCCCCCTTCAGCAGCCCGGGTCCGGCCGGCTTCGAAGTTTGGGGTACCGGCCGGGACTCTTCTAGCTTCCGGGTATGGATCTCCACCACGCACTGACCACGACCGGGGCCATTCGCGAGTTCACCGACGACCCCGTCGACGACGCCACGCTGGCCCGAGTGCTCGATGTCGCGCGCTTCGCGCCGAGCGGTGGGAACCGGCAGGGATGGCGAGTGATCGTCGTGAAGGACCCGACGATCCGTTCAGCCCTCCGT
>JAENVU010000021.1 GCA_016650415.1 Acidimicrobiia bacterium | reverse complement strand
GGTCGCCGGGCCCGATCGACGTGCCCGACCCGCCCGTCGATCTGGCGGCGGTCAATCCGTGGATGCTGCGCATGACCGCGGCCGTCGCCGACGGTGTGCACGTCCACCCTTTGAACTCGCCGACCTATCACGAGGAGACGCTGCTCCCGAACCTGCGTGTTGGTCGCGGCACCGATGTGCTCGACGACTTCACGGTGTTCGTCCCGGTCTTCACCGCCGCGGGCGACACCCCGGAGGAGCGGGCGAAGTGGCGAGAGACGACCCGCACCATGATCGGCTTCTACGGCTCGACGCCGAACTACGCGTTCGTGTTCGAGCAGATCGGCAAGCCCGGGACGACCGAAGCCTTGCGCGCCGCCCAGAAGGCGGGCGACATGGCGGGGATGACTGCGCTGATCGACGACGAGACCCTCGACCACTTCCTCGTCGAAGGCACCTGGGCCGAGATGCCCGATCGCATCGTGGAACGGATGGGCGCGTTACGCGGCACCGATGTGCAGCCGGTGCTGTACCACGCGGGTCTCACGTACCGTTCGGACCGCGACACCTTCACCCGCTTCGGCGAACTCGCCGCCGCCCTCCGCGACCGCTGAGGTCGCCACGCGGTTTGCCGACGGTGGGCACGGCTGATCAGGCCGCGCGGATGAACGCGGTCTCGTATTCGACGCTGTCGACCAGCCGTTGTCGGCCCGGCGGCCCAAGTCTTCGCAGATCCCTGCGGGTTTTGACCCCGTGGTGGTGATGACAGAGCCGGTCGAGGTTTTCCAGTGACGTCGCGCCGCCCTGGGCGTACGGGACGTTGTGGTCGATCTCGAGATGCCGATCCACCTCGCAGCCCTCGATGACACAGACCCGGTCCCGAGTCTCGACCGCGGTCCGCAACGCGGCCGGGATCGACCGGCCCAGCGTGACGACGCGGGCGACGTCCGTTCCGTTGGTCACGAGGGCCTTGATGATGGCGTCGGACCCGAGCCGGTAGGCGGTGCTGACCGGAATGGGCCCGGCCCCCTCGATCTCACACACCTCACCGGGCACGGTGTATCCGCGTTCGTAGGCGGCCTGCGAGACATGCAGGTTCAACGTCGCCAACGGTCGACCGCCGCGCTTCGCATCGGGAGTGCTCGCGGCGGATGTCTTCGCGAGTTCGGCGAGCGCGTCGAACGCGACCGCATCAGGATGGTCCGGGTTCCCGGCTTTGCGGTTGGTATCGAAGATGGATCGTTCGAATGGTTCGAGCGCGGCCATGACCAGCGCGGTCCGATCCGACGGGCCGGTCATGACGATCATCCCGGATCCGTCTGCGGTCGTGGTGTGCCGCAACGAACGTTGTCCGTGCACGCGTTCCGCGGTGGCGTACTCCTGTTCCCGCGACGCGGCGGCGGCGATCACCCGATCACACTCTGACCGCAGGCCCTTTACCCCAGCCGACTGGGCAAGATCTACCAAACTCGGGGCGGCGTCGGGATCGGCGGCGGTCGCATTCGTGACCAACTCGGTCTGCGGTCCCGACAGCATTCCGCTTCGGACCGCGGCGTGCACGACCGGCTGGTCGAGGACCCGGACGCTGGCTTTGGTCGCAGCTCGGGCCGCGCCGACGGTCGTGCCGGAGAGGGATGCGAGCCAGTCGTCGACATCGCGGAATGAGTCGTCACCCGGCCCGACCCCCGAGGCGACCAGACGTCCGGTCGCCAACAACTTCCCGGATACGGCGAGTCGTTCGAGCTCGGCGAACCCCGCTACCAATTCGCGCGCCGCAGCACCGGACAGATCGTCGACATCGAGACCGGCCACCAGGGCGCGAGCCTCGCCCACCAACCGCTCCAGCATCCTGGTTTCACCTCCTCGATTCGCGAATCCGTACCGTGCAAAAGGTCCGAACGTATGTGCGAATTTTACCAGGGGGGTGTGACACTGCTTTCGGGAACCGGGTCGAGCCGCGGGTGTCGCGGTGTCGGCGTCGGGGAGCCATAACCCGATGTTCGTCCGTTGGCATCACCGCGGCCCACCCAAGGGCGCGCCAATGTCACCCGAGCCATGCGTGTCAGGTTCTCAGGAACTCGACCAAACGCTCGGGTCGCCAAACCTCAACGCCGTCGCCAAAACGCGCCGCAACGTTCGTCAGGCGGTCGTCGTTTGTGACGAGGATCGCCTTCTCGAACTCAGCTGTAGCGGCAAGGAGCGCGTCTTCCGAGTGGTTCCGATCTTCGCTACGGAACCTATCCACCTCGATCGCATCACCGACGAGACGCGCGTACCCGAGCCGCGACAAGTCGAGCATGAATCCGTACGTCGGCGTGAACACGTACGGAATTTCCAGGATCGCCGAGCGCTTCGCCGCCTTGTCGTCCGGGATATCGAGGATCTCGTCGTACTGGATATGAGTCATGGCGAAGGTGACCCGACCGGACTTGTGCGCCTCGATCGCCGCTTGCTTGATCTCGTCGGCAGCGACCAGAAAGTCGTAGCCGTTGCAGTCAACGATGAGCCAGGTCCCCCGACTTCGATGCCCGTCGGCGCGCGCCGCTTCGTACGCTGGCATCGGGTCTTCCGGGTAGAGCTTCGCTCTCTCGTCCCGCATGACATAGGGCTAACACGACGGCAGCGTTCCCGAAACCCAGCACGCACGGCGATCACGCGCGAGCGCCTCGGCGGTTATGCGTACGGCTGGCCGTTCTCGGGGCGATGGCGCAGCCACCGCACCTGTGTAGCTGCGTCTACGCCCGAGAAGTGCACGTAGGCACCGTCAGCGAAATCTCGCGAGATGTCGGCGACCCAACGACCGAGGCCGCCGTCGAAACGCACGATCCCGATGGCGAGCAAGTCGTCGACCTTGCCGTCTTCGGCGTCGTCGTCGTAGAGGAGCAGCCTGAGCCCATCTGCCAGAACGATCCCGTTGCGAGCGAGATCCGCTTGCGTCTCGCTTGCGTCGAGACGAGGGGTCGGATCGTTGTGGTCCACCCAGATCGGCGGCGACACCAGTTCGCCGGATGTATCGAGAAGCGAAACCGCCACGCGTACAGATTGCTTGCTCGGGGCTCGTGGTGCCAACCACCCAAGAGTCACGTCACTCGAACCCGCCAGCGCGCGGAACGTGCGTCCGTCAGCGGCCGAGGAGGAAGGCGGCGTTGTCGGCGAACAGGCCGGGCGCGCGGTCGGGGTCGATGCCGTAGCGGCCGGTCGCGGCGTAATCGTCGAGCGGGGTCGCAGTGCCTTCCGAGTGGGGGAAGTCCGAGCACGCCATGAGCAGGTCCGCGCCCTGGAGCTGGGCGCGGATGTTCTCGGGGAGTTCGTAGGAGAACGACGAGACGCGCACCTGACGCCGGAAGTACTCGCTCGGGCGGAGAGAGAGGGGAGCGGGCACGCTCCCGTTGAGTCGGGCGGTGAAGTCGTACCCACCGTCGAGCATCATCAGGAACATCGGGACCCACACTGCGGAGAGTTCGACGATGCCGATGCGCAATGCCGGATGCCGTTCGAGCACTCCATGCACGATGAGATCGGTGCAGGCGAGCGCGGCGGCGGTGGAGAGGAACACCGAATCGAGGACCGGAACGAAGTTGGTGCCGTCGGGCGGATACCAGGCGTCGTCGAACACGCGGGGTTGGTCGGCCACGTGGAAGACCGGCGCGATGTCGTGGGTCACGAACGCAGCCCACGCCCGGTCGAGATCGGGGTGCGAGAGCGGGCGACCGTCGACGAGCGCCGGTGCGATCATCGCGGTCTTGACCCCGGCGGCTGCCAGCGCGGCGAGTTCGGCGTCCAGCCAGTCGAGGTCGGAGAGCGAGAGGTGCGCAACGGGATGGAGCCGCGCCGTGCCGGCGACCGCGGCACACCAGCGGTTCCAGGCCCGCATGTTCGCCAGCAGTGCCGCCCGATCCGCGGTGAGCCGCCGTTCCCACAACAGGCCGTAGTTGGGGAAGAGCACGGCCTCGTCGATGCCCATCGCGTCGAGCCGTGCCACCCGGGCGTCGGGATCCCAGTGGTCGCGGGGGAGTGCGTCGTCGTAGCGAACCGCGGGTGCCTCGCCGCGCCGGGCCCGCTCGTGCCGTTCCCCGATGACGTCGGTCTCGCCCGGTGTCTGGACCTCGGCGAGCCCCAACCGCTCGCCTTGCCCCATGAGCCAGGCGTTGCCCACCGCATCGTCGTCGATCGTCAGTGCGAGATCGCGGTCGGCCGGGTCGACGTACTCCCGCCAGAGGCCACGAGATTCCACGAGGTGTTGATCCGAGTCGATGACGGTCATCCTCCGCCGCTCCTACTGCTCGCTCATGATGACTTCGAACTCGGTCGCGGGGTCCCGCGACCGCGCCGGGTCGTGGACGCTGACCGTCACCTGATGCAACGTGCCGGTGAACCGGAACGGCGCGGCATACCCCGGGCCGACCGGCGGACCCTGTTCCCAGCCGCACGTCATCCCCGCGCCACTGATCGAGTGCCGGACGGGCGTCGTGCGGGGGATCTCGCCCGTGCCCACTTCGACGTCATCCACGAGGAGATGCACGGTGCCGGAGAAGTCGGGCCGCGCGTCGAAGCGCATGACGAGCTCGTGCGCGCCGGGCCCGATCAGCACGTCGGCCTCGACGGTGTACCGGTCGCGGCCGACGTAGTTAGAGACATAGCGGAGGCACCCGTCGAGGACCTGGAACGACCACCCACCGAGGACCGTCCCCATGGCCAGTAGTACCCCCTGCGGCGCGACGCCGACGGGGATGTCGACGGTTGCCCGCAGTTCGTGGGACCGACCGCGCACGTTGATCGCGTTCTCCTCCGGCACCGGCTGGTTCGTCGGCCAGAAGACCGCGTGGTCCCGTTCGTGGAACGGCCGCCGCGGCGCGAGCAGCGCGGCGACCGGCCGGTTGTCGAGCGGCAGGACCTGATACTTCCGGGCTTCCTCCCACCAGAGGTCGATCATCGCCGCGAGCCGTTCGGGGTCGTGTTCGGCCAGGTTGGTCGTCTCACTCGGGTCGGTGCGGACATCGAAGAGTTCCCACACGTCTTCGTCGAACGGCGCGTCGGGGTCGATGCCGTCGTCGTACATGTGACCGAGCGGTTTGAACGTCACCGCCTTCCAGCCGTCGTGATAGATCGCACGGGAGCCGAGCATCTCGAAGTACTGCGTCGTGTGCTGCTCGGGCGCCGCACCATCGTCGAGGAGGTAGGCGAAGCTCGTTCCCTCGATCGGGGCCTGCGCGATGCCGCCGATCTCGGCGGGCGCGTCGACCCCGATGAGTTCCAAGAGGGTCGGCAGCACGTCGATCGCGTGGGCGAACTGGGGTCGGATCTCGTCTCGGGCCCGGATGCCGGCGGGCCAGTGCACGATGCACGGATCGGCGATGCCGCCTTCGTGGACCTCCCGCTTCCACCGCCGGAACGGGGTGTTGCCGGCCATGGTCCAACCCCACGGATAGTTGTTGTGGGTGCTTGCGGTGCCGATCTCGTCGACGCGGGCTCGCAGCTCCTTGCGCCCCGCGGGGACGCCGTTCCAGATGCGCGCGTCGTTGATCGAACCGAGTGAACCCCCCTCCGAGGAGGCACCGTTGTCGGAGACGACGACGACGATGGTGTTGTCGGTCTCGCCCAACTCCTCGACGAACTCGAGGACGCGGCCGATCTGCGCGTCGGTGTGGGCGAGGAACGCCGCGAAACACTCCTGGAAGCGGGCCGCGACCGCTTGGTCGTCCGGTTCGAGTTCGTCCCACGCGGGCACCCAGTGCGGGCGCGGCGACAGTTGCGTTCCCTCCGGCAAGAGCCCCAACGCCTGCTGGCGGGCGAACGTCTCCTCCCGCCAGTGATCCCAGCCCTGGTCGAACTTTCCCCGGTACTGCTCCCGCCACTCGTCGGGTGCGTGATGCGGGGAGTGGCACGCGCCGGTGGCGAAGTGGAGGTAGAAGGGCATCTCGGGCTCGACGCTCCGGAGCGCACCCAGCATCGCGATCGCCTCGTCGGCGAGGTCTTCGGTGAGGTGGTAGCCCTCCTCCTCACTGCGCGGTGGGAGCGTTGCGGTGTGGTCGCGGAACAGGTTCGGGACGAACTGATGGGTCTCGCCACCGTGGAAGCCGTACCAGTGGCGGAACCCGCGGCCGCACGGCCACGAATCGCGCGGCGCGGCGAAATGGGTTTCGTCACCGGGAGTGAGATGCCACTTGCCGACGGCCAGCGGCATGTAGCCGTGTTCGCCGAGGATCTCGGAGAGGAATCCGTTCTCCTTCGGGATGATGCCGTTGTACCCGGGGAATCCGACGGCCAGATCTGCCACGCGTGCCATGCCGTTCGAGTGATGGTTCCGACCGGTCAGCAGGCAGGCGCGGGTCGGGGAGCACAGCGCGGTCGTATGGAAGTTCGCGAGCCGAACGCCGCGCGCCGCGAGTCCGTCGATGACCGGGGTGGCGATGTCCGAGCCGTAACAGCCGAGCTGCGCGTAGCCGACGTCGTCGAGCACGACGAGCACCACGTTGGGTGCATTCGCCGGCGGAGTGGGATCCGGTGGCCACCACGGCTCCGATTCCCGCCACGTGTCGCCGACCGTCCCCTCGAATCGTTGAGTCACGCGCGGTGAGGGTACCGGCGTCGCCGAACCCGCGCACGGCCGTGCCCCAGCCGGGGTGGACCTGCGTTGCGCCTCGGCGCTAGCCGGCCGCGCGGCGCTGCGCGCCCCGCAGGAGTCGGCCGGGGACGACGCCGGTGTGGTGGCCGTCCTCGAAGGTCACGGTTCCGGATTTGATCGTGTACCGGTAGCCGGATGCTTCCTGCATCAGCCGGCGTCCGCCCGCCGGGAGATCGTGCACCAGGTGCGGGATCCGGCATTCGAGCGCATCGAGGTCGAGGACGTTCACATCCCCGACGTACCCCGGCTGGAGGACGCCGCGGTCGAGCCAGCCGACGTGCGCGGCGGTGCGCTGGGTCTGTTGGTGCACGATCGCCTCGAGCGGAACGGTGTCACCCCCGCGGCGGTCGCGGGACCAGAGCACGATCGAACTCGTCGGCATCGACGCATCGCAGATCGCGCCGCAGTGCGCGCCGGCGTCGGAGAGGCCGAAGAGCGAGAACGGTGTCGTGATCATCTCGTGCAGATCGTCGTAGTTGCCGTGAGCGAAGTTGAACAGCGGGAGGTAGATCAGCTGGTGGCCGTCGCACTCGAGCAACATGTCGTAGACGACGCTCGCCGGATCTGAGCCCGCGGCGCGCGCGTGCGCGCCGATCGAATCGGCGGCGTCCAGCTCGTAGTCGACCGGATCGGTCAACGCGAACATCACGTCCCAACCGGAGACGATCGAGCGGAACATGCCGTCGGGAAGTGTCGCGACCATCGCTGCGTGTTCTTCGAGAATCCGACGCTTGCGTTCCGGGTCGCGGAACGCGGCGACTCGCTCGGCCAATGGGAGTTCGGAGAGTTCGGATGCCGAAGGGGTGAACAGGAACGGACTCGCGGTCGCTTCCAGCCCGAGCAACACGCCGATCGGTCGTGATGCCACTTGGGGCTTGATGTCGAGCCCCGCCGCGCGCATGTCCGAGACCCGGGAGAAGAGGTGGCGCCACCGATCAGGGGAGTGGAACGCCTGCTGCACGGTGAAGCTCAGTGGACGCCCGCTCGTGCGCGCGAACGCTTCGATGAGATCCATCTCGCGATTCGCGAAGGTGTCGTCCGGGGTCTGGTACGCGTCGGAGATGAGTTGGGTGACGCCCGTCCCCGCGTCGCGCATCGCCTCCGCGAGCGTCAACAACTCGCGCTCGCTCGCCGTGAGCGTGCCGATGTTCGTGCCGTCCTTCGTGCGGTGCACGTCGGTGCGGCTCGTCGCGAACCCGATCGCACCGGCATCGAGCGCCTCGCGGGTGAGGGTGGCCATTCGCGCGAGTTCGTCGTCGGTGGGGGCTTCGGTGTGATCCGCACCCCGTTCGCCCATCACGTAGGTGCGCAGGGCCGCGTGCGGGAGATGCGTGCCGATGTCGACGGTATGGGGCTTCGCCGCGATCGAGTCGAGGTACTCGGGGAACGTCTGCCAGTCCCAGGTGAGCCCTTCGGCGAGTGCGGTGCCGGGGATGTCCTCGACGCCTTCGAGCAGCCCGATGAGCCAGTCGTGTTTCTCGATCTGCGCGGGCGCGAAGCCGACGCCGCAGTTGCCCATCGCGATGGTCGTGACCCCGTGGAGCGACGACGGGGCGACGATCGGGTCCCACGTGACCTGGCCGTCGAAGTGCGTGTGGATGTCGACGAATCCGGGGGTGACGACCAGCCCGTCGCCATCGATCTCGCGCCCACCCCGAGCGTCGACGGTCCCGACGGCGGTGATGATGCCGTCGGTGATCTCGACATCGCCGACGAAGCGCGGCGAGCCGGTGCCGTCGACGATGGTGCCGTTGCGGATGATGAGTTCGGCGGTCATGAGTCGGAGCTTTCCACAGGTCGACGGTGTGTGCGAGGGTGCAGGGATGACGTACAAAGTGATCCAGTGGGCGACCGGAATGGTCGGACAAGAGGCGATTCTGGGAGTGCTCGCACATCCCGAGCTGGAGTTGGTCGGAGCCTGGGTCCACAGCCCTGACAAGTCCGGCAAGGATGTCGGCGAGATCTGTGGCATCGATCCGATCGGGGTGCTCGCAACCAACGACGTCGACGCGCTGATCGCGATGGACGCCGACTGTGTCGTGTATTCACCCGTGCTCGCGAGCACGACCACGGTCATCCGCCTGCTCGAGTCGGGGAAGAACGTCGTCACGCCGGTCGGGTGGATCTACCCCGGCGAATCTCCGAAGATCGCGGCGATCGAAGACGCGTGTCGGCGAGGCGGTTCGACGCTGCACGGCACGGGCATCAATCCCGGTGGGATCACCGAACGGCTGCCATTGATGCTCTCGTCGTGGTGTCGCGACATCACCCATGTGCGGGCCGAGGAGTTCTCCGACATTCGCAACTACCCGACCGCGTCGGTCGTGCGCGACGTCATGATGTTCGGCACACCGCCCGAGGCGGCCAAGACCAGCCCGATGCCGACGATGCTCGGCCTCGGCTTCTGCGAGTCCATCGACATGATCGCCGACGAGTTGGGGTGGACCCTCGACGCCGACAAGCGCACGACCCACGAGATGGCGGTCGCGACCCAGGACTTCGACTCACCCGTCGGCGTCATCGACGCGGGAACGGTGGCCGCGCAACGATTCACCTGGGAAGGACTCGTCGACGGCGAGCCCGTGATCACCGTGCGGGTCAACTGGCTGATGGGTGAGGAGCACCTGGATCCGGCCTGGTCGTTCGGTACCGAGGGCCAACGATTCGAGGCCGAGATCACCGGTGAGCCGCCGGTGTCGGTGGTCGTCCACGGGCTTCACCCGCCGGTGGTCGGCGAGAACCCCGAGATCGGGCTCACTGCGCCGGCGATGCACTGCGTGAACGCGGTTCCGTACGTGTGCGAGGCCGAGCCGGGCATCAAGACCTACCTCGACCTCCCGTTGATCGCCGGCCGCGCCCGCACTCCCTGAGCCGCGTCGGTTCAGCTGCGACTCGGGTCGACGGCGGGTTGCACGAACACGCGAACCTCGGATTCGTCGAAGAGCTCGGGGAGGATCCAACCGTCGACGCGTCGGCGCAGGCGGAACTGGGTGGTCGTCTCGGCCTGGATCGTCTCCTCGATCTGAAACCCGTCGATCCAACGATCACCGAACTGAAGGTGCACTTCGCAGGCGAGGGGTCGTTCGTCGCGGGTCGTCGGCGCAACGGGGACTTCCAGCCGGAGGTCGACCGGAGCGTCGTCGGTCAGATCGATCGCCGCGATTACTTCGACCGCGTCGACGGCTTGGGGTGCCCGCGTCGGATCGATCGTGCCGCCGATGATGGTTCCGGCGCCCTGGGCCGCGGGGGCGACCGTGTCGACGATCGGGACCGGCATCGGCGGTGCCGCGAGAAACATGGCGAGGCGGTCGATCGAGCGGGCGAGGCGAGCGTGGGTGGTGTGTTCGGCCTCGAGCTGCTGGCGGAGTGTGTCGTTGACGTTGCTCGCCCGGCTGAGTGCGCTGAGCATCTCGATGTCGCGGCGCGCCAGTTCCTCGTGCAGTTTCGTGAGTTCGATCCGGAGCAGGTTGACCTGCATGCGCGCGGTTTCGGCGTGGACCGCGGCGAGTTCGGCCGCCCGTGTCCGTTGCCGTTTCCACCTCACGCGTGGCCCCCCCCCTCGAATCTCCGGGTCGCACGGTACGCCGCGGCGCGGCCGAGGTGGTGGAACTTCGCCGGGCGATGTGAACCCGCGACGACGGTGACCGCTCAGAGTGGCGAAAACGGAACCGTGAACGCCGGCGACTCGACGCCACCGTCGACTTCGAAGATCTTGCCGGTCACCCAACTCGACGCGTCCGACCCGAGGTAGACGACGGCTGCCGCGATGTCCTCGGGCTGGCCGATCCGCTGCATCGGTGTCCCGGTCTCGAGCTGGCGGCGTACGGAATCGTCGGTCAGTACGTGTTCGAGCGCCGCGGTCTCGACACCCCCGACCTCGATCGCGTTCACCCGGACTTTCGGCGCCAACTCCGGCGCCATGGCCCGGGTCATCATCGAGAGCGCGGCCTTGGCCGTGGCGTACGCGACGAAGCACGGCTGCACCATGCTGGCGGCACGGGACGAGATGTTGACGACGCTGCCACCGCCGCCCGCCACCATGTTGGGAACGCAGAGTTGGGTGAGGGAGAAGGCGGCGATCACGTTGAACGTGAAGGCCCCTTCCATCGCCCGAATGCTGGTGTGCATCACCGGCCGCGGGTCCCACCCGCCCGCATTGTTGACGAGGATGTCGACCCGACCGAACTCCGTCATGGCGTGGTCGACGAGCGCCGTGCGCTGGTCACCGTCGGTGACGTCGGTCGGAACGACCAGTGCCCGGCGGCCGAGGGCCCGGATCTGCTCGGCGACCGTCTCGAGATCGGTCGCGGTGCGGGCGGCGAGCACGATGTCGGCGCCCACTTCTGCGAGCCCGAGGGCGCAGCCGGCGCCGATGCCCTTGCCGGCACCGGTGACGATGGCGACACGGTTGGTGAGGTCGAACCGGTTCATGATCATCGTGGCAGAGTATCGACCTTCATCCGCCCAGGAACGGGAACCCCCATGACCGAGCCGGTAGTGGTCGACATCGCCGATGGCGTCGCCACGATCACCATCAATCGTCCCGAGGCCCGCAATGCCCTCAACCGTGCCGTCCGCCGTCGGCTTCCTGCCGTCATCACCGAGCTCGAGGCGGATCACGGCGTCGACGTGATGATCCTCACGGGCGCGGATCCCGCGTTCTCCGCCGGGGTGGACCTGAAGGAGTTCGGTGCCGGCGATGTCGGCGGTGACGAGTTGCGGTCGGGCGCGGGCGCCGCCGCTCCCCAGAGTGTCGACATGGACGGGCGGAGCCGCGACGGTCAACCCCCGTGGCGCGGTGCCTTGCCCCCACGCACGAAGCTGCTGATCGGCGCGGTGAACGGTGTCGCGGTGACCGGTGGCTTGGAACTCGCCCTCGCGTGCGACTTCCTGATCGCCTCCGAACGGGCCCGGTTCGCCGACACTCACGCGCGCGTGGGCGTCATGCCGGGTTGGGGGCTCACGGTGCTCCTCCCTCAGCGGGTCGGCGTCGCTCGCGCCCGCGAGATGAGCGTGACCGGGAACTTCGTCGATGCCGCGCTGGCGTACGACTGGGGCCTGGTCAATCACGTGGTTCCCCACGACGAGCTGCTGCCATACTGCCGCCAGCTGGCGGCCGACTGCCGCACGGTCGATCAGGTGGCGGTGCGGCGCATGCTCTCCACCTACGACCGCAATTCGCTCGTGACCGACGACGAGGCCTGGCGCATCGAGGACGAGGTGTCGCGCAACTGGGAGGGACCGGGCTTCGACCCGGCCGAGATCGAGAAGCGCCGAGCCGGCATCATGGAACGCGGTCGCTCCCAAACCCAAAGCTGAGGCGCTTCGGGCCAAGTCGGGAGCCGGAGTCTTGGACCGGGTGGTGCGCGCCGGTCACCGAGGATGTCCGG
>JAENVU010000020.1 GCA_016650415.1 Acidimicrobiia bacterium | reverse complement strand
GTCCCACATCCAGAAGAACGACCGCTCCTGCAGGCGCGGGATGGCTGCCGGGGGAAGGCGCGCGAACACGCTGTTGACCACGGGCTCGCGAGTGAGATCGACACCGGGGATGTCCCGCACCGCGTCGGCGAGGCGGACCGCCATCGCGTTCGCGTGACCTGCGTTCGCGAGCCACCGGCCCTCGGCGAGCAACGCTTCGAACTGCGCCGCCACGAACCGCATCTTCGACGGCAGCTGGGTGGCCTGCTTCCGGATGAACCGGGCGTTCGTACCCAGCGCCGGATCGAGATAGACGACGGCCTCGCCGTACATCATTCCGTTCTTGGTGCCCCCGAAGCTCACGACGTCGATCCCGGCATCGATCGTGACGGCCCGCACGTCGCAACCCAGCGCGGCCACCGCGTTCGCGATGCGAGCACCATCGAGGTGCACCTTCATGCCGAGCGCGTGCGCGACCTCGGTCAGTGCTTTGATCTCGTCCGGCGTGTAGAGCGTTCCGCACTCGGTCGACTGCGTGATCGACACCACCGTCGCTTGTGAATGGTGCTCATCGCCGCGCCCGACCTGACTCGCGGTGATCTGCTCCGGCGTCAGCTTGCCGTCGACGGTCCGGAAGCTCAGCAGCTTCGCGCCCGTGAACCGCTCCGGCGCGCCGCACTCATCCACCGCGATGTGCGCCTGCTCGGAACACACGACGGCGTCCCATGGCGAAAGCAACGACTGCAACGCGACGACGTTGGCGCCCGTACCACCCCAGACGAGACACACCTCGACGGGAGCACCGAACAACTCGCGGAACCGTTCGGTCACGCGCGCGGTCCACGGATCCGATCCGTAGGCGAGCGCGTGATCGATGTTGGCGGCCACCAACGCATCCATCACCGCGGCGTCGACCCCCGCCGCGTTGTCGGACGCGAAGCTGCGCACCGGCTACTCGGTATCGCCGATGCGGACCACCGAGGTGTCGAGCTTCAACAACTTGACCGTGGTCTTGCCGCCGCGGAGTGCCTCGATCATGGCGGCTTCCTTCTGCGCGCGATTCGCCGCTTCTTGGATGACCGCGTCGAGATGCTCGCCGGGCACGATGACCACGCCGTCGGCGTCGCCGACCACCCAGTCGCCCCGCACGATGGACGCCCCACCACACCGGATGGGGAGGTTCACCGCACCCGGCTGATTCTTCGACGCCCCGCGGAGCGCGATCGTGGCCGCGAACACGGGGAATCCGAGCGTCTCGATCGCCAAGATGTCTCGCACCCCACCGTCGATCACCAGGCCCACGATCCCCCGCGCCTGCGCGCCGGTCGTGAGGATCTCGCCCCAGTAACCGAAGTCCGACAGTTCGCCCACGTCGACGACCAAGACCGTGCCCGGCGGGGCTTCGGCCGCCGCGACGTGGATCGCGAGGTTGTCGCCCGACGTGCACCGCACCGGAAACGCGGGCGCCGCTACTCGGGCGCCCGGCCAGGCGGGGGCAATCCGGGGCGCCATGAGCCGGGCCCCGGATTCGCCGAGAGTGGCCGATCCGAAATCGCTCAGCCAGGTTCTGATCTCCGCCTGCGTGGGCACGTGGGCTCGATTCGTTCGGTCGGTCGTGCTGTTGGATGGCGGAGGGAGAGGGATTTGAACCCTCGAGGAGGCTTAACACCCCCTACTCGCTTAGCAGGCGAGCACTTTCGGCCGCTCAGTCATCCCTCCGAGTGGCACGGAAGTATACGGAACTTGGCCCCCGGCCCCGACCCGGAGTCGACAGTGTGCTCGTCAAATGGTGCGATCTCCGAGGTGGCCACCGATATGGCCGATCACCACGCGGCGGTGGGCGCGGTCGAGGTAACAGTAGATACGCAGGATCTGGCGACCCGCGCGTCGGATATGCGGGCCCAGTTGCACCGTGTGCCCGTCGTAGCGGCGCAGGTATTCGTCGCCGAACTTGGCTTTCGCATCCTCGGAGATGTCCCGGGCCCAATCGAGCCCGCGCCGACGCGCTTCCGCGGAGAAATCGCCCTGGAGTGCATCCGCCGCCCAATCCGCGGCGACGGCCTCCAGCCGGAGCAGGTCGGCCCACACCAGATCGGCTCGGTCGTAGTGCCACGCCCGCGCCGACCGTTCTGCTTCCGGGAGGACCACCAGATGGTCGAGGCGTGACTTCGCCAGCCGCACCGCTTCGGTCAACGTCCGCACTTCGTCGGCGCGGCTCGGCGCATCGTCCGGCCGAGTCGCGAGTTGCAGGTAGGCGTTCTCGGCCCGGACCCGCAGCTCGTGCTCACGCTCCATCGCCTGTTCGAGCCGGTAGACCTCGTCGTCGGCGCGACGCAACTCGTTCTGGTACTCGTCGACCAACTCGTGCGCAACGGCTCGGTCCTCCGCGACCGCGCGTTCGAGTCGCGCCAGATCCGCGCGCCGTTCCCCGAGTTCGTGCGCACTCTCGGCCCGGGCAATCCGCGCGACGGCCGGATCGTCGTCGATCCGCAGCGTCGCGGCATCGAAGACCAGGGCGCGCACCATGTTCCGTACCGCCGGGCGGGGGCCGTCCGGCCCGGTCACATCCTCGGCCCGCCACAACCGGTGCCGCTCCGGCGGATCCACCGACCGCCAATCCGGCCACAGCAGCCGCACGCCGCCGGGCACCACCGCGCGCCTGGTACCGAGTTCGCGAGCGACGGCCGACACACTCGCCGGGTCGGTCAACACCACCACGTGCGCGAGCCCGACCAACTCGGCCGCGGCACGATCCGCGTCGGCGCTGACCCGGCTCGCGCCGTCGGCGGCGAACATCACGACCGGCAGGCGCCGGCCGCCCCGGACGAACGCGTCGACCTCGATCGCTCGGTCTTCGCCCATCCGGTGCGGCGTCGCCTGTACGCGCCAGCCGCCGTCGACGCAATGCGCCGTGCCGACCAGCTCCCGAATCAGGCCGGGCCCACTCGGCGTGTCGGGGGTACGGCTCCGAACCGTGCGATCCTGGGATTCCAACCCCTCGATCACCACGATCCGACCATCGCCATCGGCCGTGGTCACGACCTGCACCTGCATCCGACGCCACAAAGTCGGGTCGGAGTCGTGGGGGCGGGTCCACACCAGCTCGAACGCGCTGTCACCGAGGTGTTCGACGATCCGCCAGCTCACCCGCGCGTGCGGTTCGGGCACCCACTGATCGTCGCCCTCCGCGGCCCACCCGCCGTACATCGCGCCGAGCCACCGCTTGGTGACCGCTCGAGCGCTGACGGGATCCCGGCCTGCGGGATCGGCCAGTTCGAGCACACACGCGTAGGTCCGCCGCACGTTCCTCCTCGGTCAGCCGCGCCGATCAGGCGCTCGTCGAACTCAGTCGGTCACGATCTCCTCGATCCGGGCCAGGGTCTTCTCCATGGCTTCGCGGGTCTTCTTCGCGGCGGGCCGCACGACTGCCTTGATGCGTTCCTCGGAGATGTCCCACGACTCCCGCACCAACGTTGCGCCGTCGGTCGGTTCCAGCTCGTACCGCCAGATCCGTCCACCGATCGGCAGCCTCCCGATCGCACCTCGCGGTTGGGTCTTCCACGCGATCCGACGGTTCTCCTCGAACTCGACCACGGTGTTCTCCGTCGAATACGCGAACCCGAGCTTCATCTCCATCCCGAACTTCGAACCGAGCTGCAGCGGCTCCTCCGGAACGTCCTTCGCGTCGCGCACGGTGCCGGAACCATCGAGCTCATGGTGTCGGGCCGGGTTCGCAATCAGCGAGAAAATCTTCTCGGGCGGCGCCGGAATGAGTCGTTCGACGGTGACAATGTCTGCGGGGGTGGCCATGGTCGCAGGGTAGCGGTCGGTCCTCGGGACCCCACCGTCGGATGATCCCGTGGGGGCGAAGCGGTACGGTTCGCACGGTATGGAACCGCTGCTCGCCCTCGAACGGATCGCCTATCTCCTGGAGCTGAAAGGGGATCCTCGCTACAAGGTCGAGGCATTTCGGAAGGCCGCCGACGTCGTGGCCACCACCCCAGACGACGAGATCGCCGCCGGCGCGGCCGCCCGAACCCTGAAGTCCCTCGCCGGCATCGGCGACACCAGCGCCCGGGTCATCACCGAAGCCCTCGCGGGTGGCGTGCCGAGCTACCTCGAACGACTCGAACTCGACGCCGCGACCGACGACGACCTGCAGGGCGGCGACGAAGTCCGCGGCTGGCTCCGCGGCGACCTCCACCTGCACACCAAGTGGTCCGACGGCGGCGCCGAGATCGAACTCATGGCCCGGACCGCGGCCGAACTCGGACACGAGTACCTCGCGATCACCGATCATTCTCCGCACCTGTCGATCGCCCGCGGTCTCGAACCGGAACGACTGCGCGAGCAGCTCGATCTCATCGAGAAGCTCAACGAGGAACTTGCGCCGTTGCGCATCCTCACCGGCATCGAAGCCGACATCCTCGACGACGGTTCGCTCGATCAGGACGAGGATCTCCTGGCCCGGCTCGACGTGGTCGTGGCCAGTGTGCACTCCGCGCTGAGGATGGAGGAGCGCGCGATGACCACCCGGATGATCACCGCGATCGCGAACCCGCACATGGATGTACTCGGGCACTGCACCGGACGGCTCATCAAGGGCCGCGGGCGCGCCGAGAGCACCTTCGACGCGGAGTTGGTGTTCGCCGCGTGCCGCGAGTTGGACAAGGCCGTCGAGGTGAACTGCCGCCCCGAACGCCTCGATCCGCCCCGTCGTCTGCTGGCGATGGTGGACGACATGGGTGTGAAGGTCGCGATCGACACCGACGCCCACGCGCGCGGTCAACTCGCATGGCACGGCTACGGCTGCGCCCGGGTGGCCGAGACCGACATCGGACCGGACCGGATCGTCAACGCCTGGCCCGTCGACGATCTCCTCGCCTGGACCACGTCCCACGCGGCTTAATTCCCGCTCTTGGCCCTGCGGGCCGGGCCGCTCGGGCCACGGCCGACGCCACGTACCTGTGACCCAAGGTGCGGGTCGGTCCGCTTCGGCGTCGGCCTCTCGACTCCCGCTCTTGG
>JAENVU010000019.1 GCA_016650415.1 Acidimicrobiia bacterium | reverse complement strand
TCGGCGAGCCGCGTGATGCCGACCCGATGGGCGGCATCGACCCGGCGATCGAGTTGGCGGGCAACGAGGCGTAAGACGGCCGCGTCCCGCGCCACGAGTTCGGAGACGCCGGGTCGCTGCACCTTGACGACGACGGACTCGCCGGTGATCAGTCGCGCGCGATGGGTTTGGCCGATCGAAGCCGCGGCGAGTGGTTCCCATTCGAACTCCGCGAAGGTGTTGGCAATCGGTTCGCCGAGGCCGGCTTCGAGTGCGCCGCGGACATCGTCCGGCGGAATCGGGCGGACGTCCGAGCGAAGGTGCGCGAGCTCGGTCGTCAACGGTTCGGGCAGGAGGTCGGTCCGGGTCGACGCGATCTGGCCGAACTTGACCATCATGCCGCCGGTCTCTTCCAGCAGCTCGCGAATCCGGCGTGCGAAATCAGGCGAGTCGAGCGCTTCTTCGGTGCGGTAGCGGACATGGACGAGGTTGCGGCGGCGGGCGTCGCGCACGACTTCGCGCATGCGGCCCCAGGGCGCGAGCATCTCGCGGCCGGCGCGGACGGGGTGGACGACGACCGTGCGGAGCCGGCGGCGGCCGACCGGTGCGTCGGTCCCGCGACGGGTCAGGAGATCGAGTGTCACCGCGAGTGGCATCGCGATCATCACGCCGAAGAACACCGTGGTGAGCACGCCGAGGGCGATCCCCGGGTCGTGGTCGTGGACGATGCCCGTCACTGCGAGGCCTCCGACCCATCCCAGCGTCGCGACGAACGATGCGCGCCAGGGCCCGAGATGGATGCCGAGGACGCGGGCGCTCAACCATCCGATCGTCGCGATCCACGGGACGATCAGGAACACGAACTCGAGGATTGCGATGGTGACGCTCATGGCGGAGGACTCCAGGCGGAAACGTCAGACCCTACCGGTGCCGATCCGGCCCAGGGTGGCTCGACCCCGTCGGAAACGAGACCGGTCCCATCCAGGGATTCCAGGGGGGTCCGGGTAAGGTGACCGACCCTTATGGACACGTCGATCGAGCCCCTCGAGGGCAACCAAGTCAAGCTCTCCATCACGGTGTCGGAGCAAGAGTTCGAGCCGGCGATCAACGCCGCGTTCCGCAAGCTCGCGCACGAAGTGCGTATCCCGGGTTTCCGGCCGGGCAAGGCGCCGCGTCGGATTCTCGAAGCGCGCTTCGGAGCCGACGTCGCGCGGGAGCAGGCACTCAAGGACGGGCTTCCCGAGTTCTACGCCGACGCGGTCGTCTCCGAGGCGATCGACGTCATCGCGCCGCCGGAGATCCAGATCACCGAGGGCGAAGAGTCCGGTCCGGTTTCCTTCGAAGCCGTGGTCGAGACCCGGCCACTGGTGCGGCTGGCCGGGTACGACGAACTGCGAGTCGAGGTCGACTTCACGCCGGTCAGCGACGAGGACGTCGATCGTCAGGTCGATTCGCTTCGGGAGCGGTTCGCCGACCTCGAGGACTCGGATGATCCGTTGATCGACGGTGCCTACGCATCGATGGACCTCAGCGCGAATGCCGGCGGCGAAACGATCGATGCACTCAGCGCGACCGACCTGCTCTACGAGGTCGGCTCGGAGGGCCTCGTCCCTGCGCTCGACGAGCAGCTTCGTGGCGCGGCGCCGGGCGCGGTACTCGAGTTCTCCGACATCCTGCCGGAGCGCTTCGGCGAGCAGGCGGGTACGGAGGTCGACTTCCGTGCGATCGTCAAAGAGGTCAAGCGCAAGGTGCTTCCCGAACTCACCGACGAGTGGGTCACGGAGAACACCGAGTCCGAGACGGTGGAGTCACTCCGTTCGGAATCCCGGCGTCGGCTCGAACTGCTCGGCAAGCTGCAGGCGAACATGAGCATGCGCGACAAGGTGCTCGAAGAGCTCTCGAGCCTGGTACCGGTCGAGGCTCCTGAGCCACTTGTGGGCCAGGAGATGGAACACCGGCTCCAAGATCTCATGCAACGCGTGCAACAACAAGGCTTGAATATTCCGCAGTGGTTGGCCATGACCGGTCAGGACCAGACCGCGTTTCTCGACGAGTTGCGCGCGGGTGCGATCAAAGCCGTACTGGCCGATCTCGCGCTTCGCGCGGTGGTGAACCAGGAAGCGATCGAGCCCTCGGACGCCGATCTCGATGCCGAAATCGAGCGGTTGGCCGAGCGCACCGGTGAAAAGGTGCAGAAGGTGCGACGCGATCTCGACCGTCGTGGGCTGCTGGAGGCGGTACGCTCTGACCTCGCCCGCGGCAAGGCGTTGCAGTTCGTCGTCGACGCCGCGGTCGCGGTGGACACCGAAGGCAACGAGCTCGACGTCGAGATCGCTCCGCCGGAAGCGTCGACCGATGACAACGGCGATGGAGTCGAAGCCCCCGAATCCGACGACATGAAGAACTCCGAGGAGTCAGAAGCGTGATGCAGCCGGTCTACAACTCGTTCTACGTTCCCGAAGTCTGGGAGAAGACGCCGTATGGCGGCGAGCGCACCACGAGCCTGCTCGGCAAGCTCCTCAAGGAGCGGATCGTCCTGCTCGGCACCGCGGTCGACGAGCACGTCGCCAACCTGATCATGGCGCAGCTCCTCCACCTCGAGAGCGAAGACCCGGACAAGGACATCTCGCTCTACATCAACTCGCCCGGTGGCGAGATCACGGGCCTGTTCGCGATCTACGACACGATGCAGTTCGT
>JAENVU010000018.1 GCA_016650415.1 Acidimicrobiia bacterium | reverse complement strand
TGATCCCGGGCCCGTACCGGCGGTAGGCCGAAAGGAACGAATCGACCTCGACGTTGTGGACCCATGCCAGCAGCGCGGGATCGCTCGCAGAATACGGGCGACCGTCCGCGGCCACGCCCCGGACCCGCTGGTGGACGTCGGTCACCATCGTGATCGCGCGCTCGGCTTCGGCCGTGGTGCCGTAGGTGGTCGCGGCAACGAAGCGGCCCGTGCGCGCCAGCCGACCGAGCGGATCCCGGCGATACGTCGAGTGCTGGGCGACTCCGGCCATCGCGAGTGGGTGCAGCACTTGGAGCAGCAGCGCGCGCAGACCGCCGATCAACATGGACCGGTCGGCGTGGATTCGCCACGTGACCGAGTCAGGACCGAAGAGACCAGGATCGGTGGCGGTCGCGAACTCCAGCTCGGTGCCCGACTGCGGTGTCCCCCCGAACGCCGATCGCGCGACGTGACCCACCACGGTGCGCACCGGCGCGAGAAGTGCGCCGGTCGCGTCGTTCATCGCGGAGGTCATCGCGGAGGTCATCGCGGAGGTCATCGGTTCGAGGGCTGACCCCATGCCGCGCATCCCGGCAGTCTCGCAGAGTTGCGGATCAGCCCGGACCGCGGGCGACGACCGCCTCGATCTCGGTGAGGTGCGAGTCGCGCTCGACTGGAGCCAGGAACGACGATCGAAACGAGTTGCGAGCGAGCTGGACGATCTGGTCGTCCGAAAGCCCCAACGCGGAAGCCGTCGCGGCCAAGTTCTTCCCGAGATATCCGCCGAAATAGGCGGGATCGTCGGAGTGCACCGAGACATTCAGGCCGAGTTCGAGCATCCGACGCAGTGGATGATCGGCGAGGGTCGGCACGACGCGCAGCATCACGTTCGAGAGCGGGCAGACGGTCAACGGCACCTGGTCGGCGACGAGTCGCTCGACCAACGCCGGATCTTCGAGACATCGGACACCGTGGTCCACCCGTTGGACATGCAGCAGGTCCAACGCCTCGACGATGTACGCCGGCGGGCCTTCTTCCCCGGCGTGGGCCACGGTCACGAACCCTTCGGCCCGCGCTCGGTCGAACACCTCGGTGAACTTCGACGGCGGGTGGCCGGCTTCGGACGAATCGAGACCGACACCGACGATGTCGCTGCGATACGCCAGCGCCGTCTCCAACGTGGCCATCGCGGCCTCCGGACTGAGATGACGGAGGAAACACAGGATCAGTCGCGACGTGATGCCCAGGTCACGGCGGGCATCATCGAGGGCGTGAACGATCCCGTCCACCACGGCGGCGAACGGCACTCCGCGATCGGTGTGGGTCTGCGGATCGAAGAAGACCTCCACGTGGCGAACGCCATCGGCCCGGGCGCGTTGGAGGTAGGCGTGGGTCAGGTCGGCGAAGTCCTGCGACTGCAGCAGGACGGAGCATCCGGCGTAGTAGATGTCGAGGAACGACTGGAGATTGTCGAAGACGTAGGCATTCCGCGCGGCCGCGATGTCGGGAAACGGGAGCCGGACACCGTTGCGAGCCGCGAGGTCGAACATCATCTCGGGCTCGAGGGTGCCTTCGAGATGGAGGTGCAGTTCGGCCTTGGGGAGGGCGCGCAGGTCGATCACAGTCCGGCGATCAGAGTGGGCCGCGAGCGCTGACCGCGTAGCGGATCAGCTCGACGGAGAGGACGCGGATCGTGGCCAGCGCGGCGTAGAACTCGGCGAGATGCGCCGAGTCGGCGTGGGCCTGCTGAGCAGCCTCGGACTCCCATTCTTCGAACACCCGGATGCGGCCGCGGTCCCGTGGGTCCACCCAGAAGTCGTAGGCCACGCATCCCGATTCCGCCTGGGTCATCGCGACGAACGGGGCGACGAGCGCCATGGCCACATCGAAATCGTCCGGATCGATCCGGATCTCACCAGAAACCACCAAGCCCGCCATCTCCGGAGGCTAGGACGTCGCGGAACGAGAGGCCGACGCCCAAGAGCACCGACTCGCACCGCAGATTCCAAGTACGTGGCGTCGGCCGGGGCCCGAGCGGCCCGGCCCGCAGGGCCACGAGCGGGGATGCAGGTATCCACCACTCGTGAGGTGGAAGTTCGTACGCTGCAGTTGGGCGGTTTCTGGCGACTTGTCGTGGCCGGACGCGGTGGCCGCCCCAAGCCCGGGAGGCTTCATGAAGGCAACCACCACCCTGATTCGCAGCGCCGCAGTCGCAGCCATCGCCACCGTCGGACTGATCATTCCGGCCGGTGCGGTCGGTGCCGACGAGCCCTACCCCGGCGGCGGCACGCCCCCCGAGGTGTTGCCGAACCGGATTCCGCCGCGGGCAACCCAACCGACATCGACCTCCACGCTCCCGCTCACCGGAACCGACGCCGCGGAGTTGGCGGCCATCGCAGGTGCTGCGGTCGGTGTCGGTGTCGTGCTCGTTCGGCGCAACCGCCGCACGGCCGGCGCGATCTGACGTTCTCGCTCGGTGAGTATCCCGGTTGACCTCACCGCCCTCGAACAACTCGTCGCGACGCTCGGCAGTGAGGCCCTGCTGATCACCGTCGCCGACCATTCCCGCCCCCACGTCGTGTCGGTGCTCGCCTCCTGGACCGATCACGCAATCACCATGGGTGCCGGCCGGCGCAGTGCCCACAACGTCGGGGCGCGACCCGACGTCACCCTGATGTGGACCGCGCCGCACGACGAGCACTACCGCCTGATCGTCGACGGCACTGCGCACACGACGGAATCGGGGCGCATCATTGTCACGCCCACCACCGCCGTGCTCCACCGCATCGCCGGTTCCGGCGACCCCGACATTCCCACCTGCCTCCCCGTCGGGTAATCGGACGCGAGAAGTCGGGTGTGGTCCCACCCGGCTGCGAGACTGGCCGGATGGCGTTCGGTCAAGCTGCGGGACCACCTGCGACTCATCGGCAACTCCAGGACCTCACCGATCTCATCCACGCGGCGGGCCACACCGACTTCCGTGATGCCCGGGGACCATTGGGTCTCAACCAGCGGCAGGCGGGCGGACGCTTCACCCGCGACGAGGCCGATGCCCTGATCGCCCGGCTTCAGGCCGAAGCCGAAGCCGACGAGGTCGCCGATCTGCTCGAGTCGGCCGCGGAGACTCCCGCGGCGCCCTCCGCCTCGAAGCGAACCCCCTCCCCCGGTCGAACTCGGTCAGAATCGGCGGCGATCGATCGATTGCATACAATTCCCGACGCTGCGCTCGCCGCCGAACTGCAACGTCGCGGCTGGATCGTCATGGAGGGATAGATGGGCGACACCAACCGGCCCACCGACATCAGTGACACCGACCTCGAGCGCGAGGCGCTCGCCGCCGACCCGAATCCCTCGCTCGAGCATGCCCGGCCGATCACCGAACTGATCGGTGACTTCGGAGACTCGACGTTGCCCGCCTGGTACATGCCTGCCGTCATGCGCGGCGGACCCCGCCTTCGCGGCTGGCGGCGCAGCACGATCTTCGCCTTCATCGCGGCGCTGCTCGTGATCGAAGCGTTCGGCTTGTGCTCGACCTACGGCCAGATCCTCTGACCGGCCGGCACCGAGGAACCTACGCGCAGTTCGGGCACAACCCGATCAGATCGATCAGGTGACGGTCGATCCGGAATCCCGAACGCCGGGCGATCCGGCGGGCCGCGTCCCTGACCGAATCTTCCAGCTGGGACGACGCCTCGAAATCCTCGACCGACCCGCACCCGGAACACACCAGATGATGATGATGATGTTCGGTGAGGTCCTCCGTGAGTTCGTAGTGGGCAAAGTCGCCCGAGGCGGTCACGACCCGGTGCACCACTCCGACCTCTTCGAGCATCGTGAGGTTCCGGTAGATCGAACTCACCGCGAGACCACCGTCGGCCGCGCCGATCTCCGGGATCGTCAACGGTCGATCGCTGACGGCCAGCACGGCAACGAGCGCTTCCCGGCTGGACGTGAGCCGCTGGTCGCCTCGGGCCAACCGGCCGACGATTCGCTCGCGCAACCCCGGCTCGAGACTGCGGCGCGGACCGGATCGACCGCGGGCAGATCGGGGGCTCGCCATAGGTGCGCCACGATATCTCGCATCGACTTCGTTCCCGCCCGTCTGATTGCATCAGAGTTTTGAGAATGACTATCATCCTCTGTTGGCCGGGCGAGCGACGCGAGGAACGATGGTCAGGTATCGATCGGTGCGAACGGGCGCGGTGTGCCTCGTCGTCGCGCTCGGCGCGTGCGCGTCGTCGACCCCGTCGGCGACCCCCGTCGGCAATTGTCCGGTGCCGCCGCGACGGATCGCCGTCAGCGTCGACCAGTGGCGGGAACTCGTGGAGCGCCTCGCCGGAGATTGCGGTGACGTCACAACGATCCTCACCACGACGGCCGACCCGCACGACTTCGAGCCGACGCCGGCCGACATTGCCGCGCTGAGCGACGCCGACGTCGTGGTCGAGAACGGACTCGGATACGACCCCTGGGTCGACCGGTCCCTCGCCGTCGCCGATCACCGAGCGACGGTGCTCGACGTCGGTCGGGTCGTGGGCGTACGGACGGGGACCGCCAATCCCCATCGGTGGTACCGCCCCGCCGACGTGCACCGGATGGCGCGAGCGGTCACCGCGGAACTGGTGCGCCACGACCCCCGGGCCGGCACCTACTTCCGGAAACAGGCGCGGCGGTGGGACGCCTCGATGCATCGCTACGACACGACCGTGGCTGCGCTGCGGGCCCGTCATGCCGGTGCGCGGTATGCGGCGACCGAGGGAGTGTTCGACCTCATGGCCCACGCCCTCGGTCTTGTGAACCGCACACCGACGGGCTACGAACGCGCGGTGAGCAACGAATCCGAACCCGGTCCGGCTGATCTCGCGGCATTCGAGTCCCGTGTGCGCAGCGGCGCCATCGACGTGTTCATCGACAACCCGCAGACCCAGGGTTCGATTCCGGATCGGTTGCGCGTCCTCGCGAAACGGGCATCGGTACCGGTCGTGGAGATCACCGAGAGCCAGCCGGCCCGGTTCGCAACCTTCGCCGCCTGGCAGCTCGACCAGCTCCACCGGATCGACCGAGCGCTGTCGCGATGACTCCGGCGCTCGAACTCCAGGACGTCCGTGCCGCGCGGGGCGGGACCGACATCTGGTCCGAGGGGACATTCGCGATCCCCACCGGCTCGATCGTCGCGGCGATCGGTCCGAACGGATCCGGCAAGACCACGTTGCTCCAGATGATCCTCGGCCTCATTCCGCCCGCGGCCGGGACACTTCGGGTCATGGGCGAAGCTCCCGGCCGAGGGAATCCGCGCATCGGCTACGTCCCCCAGGGCTACGCCGCCGAGGTCGGCGAAGCGATTCGATGCCGTGACCTGGTCGCGCTGGGTCGCACCGGGACCCGCTGGGGGCTCGGGCGACGTTCCTCGGACGACCGCAACCGAGTCGACGCCGCGCTGGCTTCGGTCTCGGCCCTCGACCTGGCCGATCGACGCCTGTCGCAACTCTCCGGCGGCCAGCAACAACGCATCGCGATCGCCCAGGCCTTGGTCGGCGATCCGGACCTCCTCCTCCTCGACGAACCACTTGCGAACCTGGACATTCACCATCAACAAGAAATCGTCGGGCTCCTCCGTGAGCTGCACCGGGCGCGGCCGATCACGATGCTGATCGTCGTCCATGACCTCAACCCGCTCCTGTCCATCCTCGACGGGGCGATCTACCTCCTCGACGGACATGCGCACTACGGCGCGATCGGCGACGTCGTCGACAGCGAACTCCTGACCCACCTCTACGACGCCCCGATCAAGGTCGTACGGACCGTGCAGGGCGATCTGTTCACGAGCGGTGAGTTCGAATGACGATGCTGCTCGCCGATATCGGGTACCAATCGAACTGGATCGAAATCCTCCAGGCCGACTTCATGCGCAATGCGCTGAT
>JAENVU010000017.1 GCA_016650415.1 Acidimicrobiia bacterium | reverse complement strand
TGCCGCCATCACCCAGGCCGCTGCCCACCTCACCACGGAAATCACCGTAGCGGTGCGATGCCGGGTCCGGAGAGCGGTCGATCGCGGTCCGGACAAATAGGTCACTTGCTTCATCCCGGAAGCGGAATCCCCGGCCGATAGGGGATCATGACGGCGAGCCGCTGGAGCTGGAACCGGACCGTACGCGCAGTCGCCCTGACCGCGTGTCTCGCGGCCTTGGCCTTCTCCCCGCTCGGTTCGATCACCGCATCCCCGGCGAACGCCGCCACCGTCTCCGTCGTGCGGGCGGTGCCGTTCCGCGGAACGTTCACGGTGAGTGCGACCTGGGGCACGGCCACCGGCCCCAACCACGCGACGCCGGCGATCGACTTCAAGATGCCCATCGGCACGGCCATCTTCGCCACCGCGGCCGGCAATGTGGATTTCGTCTCCATCGACAACCGCAACTGCAATCCCCTCACCCATATCCCGCCGGGTGGCACCTACGACGATGCGGTGCAGTGGTGCATCAACCAGGGCATGACGGGAACCCGGATCCGCATCCGTCACGACGACGGAACCTTCTCGATGTACGTGCACCTGAGCCGAGTCCGGTCCAACATCAAGGCACAGCCATCGACGCGCGTCACCGCGGGCCAGCTGCTCGGATGGAGCGGAGACTCGGGGATCGCGACCGGGCCGCACCTCCACTACAGCAAGATCAACGCCGCCGGAACTGCAACCGTCGACCCGGTCCTCCTGCGCGCCTGCTGGGGCCCGACCCGGCACAACTACACCCGCCTCAACTCGCTCATCGGCAAGACCGTCCGCAACAACAACTACACCTGCACGGGATAAGCGTCCCGCGCGACCAAATCACCACTGGCTCGCGCCCGGTCTCCGTAGGCTCGACGCCTGGACCTACGGGACGAGGATGTCGTGACGAGATGGACCGTGCGCCACGTACGCGCCGATGAGTACGAGCAGTGGTCCCGGTTGTTCACCGGATACGCCGACTTCTACGAGTGGCCGACGTCGGCATCGCACCAACGTCAGATCTGGGGCTGGATCCACGACGAAGGTTCGATCGAAGCGTTGGTGGCGGTCGAGTGCGACGACGAAGGGGCCGAGATCGGTGAGGCGCAGGGACTTGCGCACCTGCGCGAATGGGTGCGACCGCTGCGAGGCGTGCGCTGCGGATACCTCGACGATCTCTTCGTGGAACCGAGCGTTCGCGGCTCGGGCGCGGTCGACGCGCTGTTTCGCCGGATCGACGAGATCGCTCGGGAGCGCGCCTGGGACGTCGTGCGATGGACCACCGCGGAGGACAACACCCGGGCCCAGACCGCCTACGACCGCGTCGCCACCCGCACGACCTGGGTCACCTACGACATGGCTCCTCGTCCATCCACCGGCTGAACCCTGATCCCGGCGAGTGCGCGAGGATCGCACCCGTGACGAACGACCTCGACATCCCCTCCCGGCTCCGACCCCGGCGCGCGATCACCGGAATGTCGGCGGTGCTCGTGCCGTACACCGCCGACGCGACCATCGACTGGGACGCGGTCGAGGCCCAGGTCGCGCGCACGCAGGCCGCGGGTCTCACCCCGGCGGTGAACATGGACACCGGATACGTCCAGTTGCTCGCGGAGGCCGACAAGGAACGGGTGCTCGACATCACCGCGACCGTGACCGGCGGCAACTTCGTCGCCGGCGCGTACGTGCCCGACACCCCGGGCACGCCGTTCGACCTCGACGCCTATCTCCGCACCGCGGGCGCGATCACCGAGCGCGGTGGCACCCCGGTCGTCTTCCCGTCGTACGGCCTCAACGAACTCGATGACGACGGCTGGATCGCAGCCCATCAGGCGATTGCCGAAGCCGTCGATCGGTTCATCGGCTTCGAACTCGGCGCGATGTTCGTTCCCTACGGCCGCATCGCCTCGCTCGACGCGTATCGAGCGTTGATGGACATCCCGCAGTGCATCGGCGCCAAGCACTCGTCGTTGAGCCGCCAACTGGAGTGGGACCGGCTCGCCGCGCGCGACCAGCACCGACCCGACTTCACCGTCTTCACCGGCAACGACCTCGCGATCGACATGGTCATGTACGGATCCGACTATCTCCTCGGCCTCTCGACGTTCGCCCCCGCGGAGTTCGCCCGTCGTGACCGGATGTGGGAATCCGGCGATCCCCGGTTCTACGAACTCAACGACCTGTTGCAGTACCTCGGCGCGTTCACGTTCCGCGACCCGGTCCCCGGCTACCGCCACGACGCGGCGATGTTCTACGAACTGCGCGGGTGGGCCGTCACCGACCTCACTCCCCCGGGTGCACCCCGCCGCCCCGCCAGCGACCGCGCGGTGCTGGCCACGATCCTCGAACGACTGACCGAGTTCGTATGAGATACACCCAGGTCAAGCGGCTCGACTCGGTCGAACGGTTGCGCACCCATCTCGCCGACCTCGGCGTCGACATCCCGGTCGACGAAGCGGTGGATCCCAACGGACCACTCGGCGAACCGGTCACGATCCACGACGGCAGTGCGGGAGACCTCACCGCGCCCAACCGGTTCGCGATCCTGCCGATGGAAGGCTGGGACGGCACCACGGACGGTCGCCCGACCGACCTCGTCCGCCGCCGGTGGCAGCGCATCGGTACGAGCGGCGCCGGACTCGCGTGGTGTGAAGCGACCGCGGTCCACGCCGACGGTCGGGCGAACCCGAACCAACTCGTCCTCACGGCCGACACCGTCGACGGATTCGCGGCCCTCCGCGAGCTCTTGGCCTCGAATCAGGTGAGTGGACTGCAACTCACCCACTCCGGCCGCTGGTCGCGCCCGCTCGGCACGCCCGCGCCCCGCATCGCGTACCGGCACCCGATGCTCGACGATCGCGTCGGGGCCGGTGATGCCGAACTCCTCTCGGACGCCGAGCTCGACGAGCTGGCCGGGCGATACGTCGATGCCGCGGTGCTCGCCCACCAGGCGGGGTTCGACTTCGTCGACATCAAACACTGCCACGGCTACCTGCTCCACGAACTGCTCAGCGGCTTCGATCGGCCCGGCCGCTTCGGCGGCGACCTCGACGGGCGCACCCAGTTCCTGCGTACGGTCGTCGCCGGCATTCGTTGGCGCGCACCGCAGCTCGCGATCGGCGTCCGGCTCTCGGCGTTCGACTTCATGCCGTACACCGCGGGCACCGATGGCGCGGGCGTCCCGGCCACGACCGAGCCCGAGTACCGCTACACATTCGGCGGCGACGGCACCGGGCTCGGCATCGACCTCGCCGAGACGCACGCGTTCCTCGACGTACTCACCGAGCTCGGGATCGGACTCGTCAGCATCACGGCGGGCAGCCCGTACTACAACCCGCACGTCCAACGGCCGGCGTACTTTCCCCCTTCGGACGGCTACCAACCGCCGGAGGATCCGCTCGTCGGCGTGGCGCGCCAGCTCGCGGCCACCGCCGAACTCACCCATCGCCATCCCGATCTCACCATCATCGGTTCCGGCTACTCCTACCTCCAGGACTGGCTGCCGAACGTCGGACAGGCCGTGGTCGCCCGCGGTGACGCCACCATGATCGGGCTCGGGCGCATGGTGCTGTCCTACCCCGAGCTCCCGCGCGATGTTCTCGCGGGTCGTCCCGTGCAACGTGCGCTCGTCTGCCGGACGTTCTCCGATTGCACGACGGCACCGCGCAACGGGCTCGTCTCGGGATGCTTCCCCATCGACCCGTTCTACAAATCTCACGCAGACCGCGTGGAACTGACCCGGGTCAAGAAGCAGGCCCGAGGACCCGCGCATACACCCGGAAACACTGAAGATTCTGCTTGAATTACGAACATGAGTTTGGTACACTGCGAGGACCGAAATCGCACCGTTATCGAGCGAGCTGCGCGGCTTCCCCAGCGCGGCGAACTGGGGAAGTTCTCGTGACCGCAACTGCCGACCTCGACACCGATCAACTGCGGGACTTCCTCGCGTCGCTCGATGTCGATCCGCTGCGGCTCATGAACGCGACGCTCGATCTGATCGCCGAAGTGAACATGGCGGAGGTCCCCGATACTGCAGTGGCGCGCGATGTCGTACGGCTCCGACGGCGGATGGACCGGGCCGACCGATCTACTCCGAATGGATCCTCGCCGCGCATCAACGTGGGGTGTGCTCTGTCGACAGCTCGCGTTCGACCGCGGCGTGGATGCGCTGGCAGACCGGCAGGCGTCCGGGTACCACTCGTCGCGCCATCGAGCGCGGTGAGCTCGCCGAACTGTTGCCCGAGACCGCACGCGCTTGGTGCGACGGTGAGATCTCCACTGCCGCGGTCGACGCGACGCTGTCGGCTCGGGTCGCCGGTCACGACGACAAGCTCCGAGCCGTCGAACCCAAGTTTCTCGACCTCGCCCGACGCGGTGATCAGCTGTCGTTGGAACGCGCCGCTGCGTACTTCCGGACGATGGCCCGGGCGGATGGCACCCAGCCGCCCGAACCCGATGGCATCAGCCTCTCCAAGGTCCTGGATGGTCGGTCCACGATCGCGGGCGAACTCTCCGGGCTCGCGGCCGAGACGGTGACC
>JAENVU010000016.1 GCA_016650415.1 Acidimicrobiia bacterium | reverse complement strand
CCCTTGAGCGAGAGGGTCTTGGTGATCGCCGCGGTGAGCGTGGTCTTGCCGTGGTCGATGTGACCGATCGTGCCGACGTTCACGTGCGGCTTGGTGCGCTCGAACTTCTTCTTTGCCATTACCTTCTTCTCCTCGCAGGGGGACGAGCCCCCTGCAACCCCCTATGTCCTTCTATTGGTTCTTCTTGGTTATTTCGGCGGCGATGTTCGGCGGAAGCACTTCGTAGTGGTCGAACTCCATCGAGTAGGAGCCACGGCCCTGCGTCGATGACCGCAGATCCGTCGCGTAGCCGAACATCGTCGCGAGCGGCACCTGCGCCTCGATGACCCGCGCGTTGGCGCGCTCGGTCATGCCGCCGATGTGACCGCGGCGGCTGTTGAGGTCGCCGATCACGTCGCCCATGTGCTCCTCGGGCACCGTGACCTCGACCTTCATGACGGGCTCGACGATGACCGGGCCCGCGCGCTTCACCGCGTCCTGCAACGCGATCGAGCCGGCGATCTTGAAGGCCATCTCGTTCGAGTCGACGTCGTGCTGCGATCCGTCGACGACGGTCGCGCGCAGGTCGACCACCGGATAACCGGCGATGACACCGTTGGCCATGGCCTCGCGCATTCCTTGCTCGATGGCCTTGGCCCATTCCTTTGACAACGACGAACCGCGGATGCCCCACACGAACTCGAAGCCACCACCGCGCTCGAGCGGCTCGAACTCCGCGGTGACGTCGCCGTACTGGCCCTTGCCACCGGACTGCTTGACCCAGCGGCCCTGCGCCTTCACCTTGCGCGTGATCGCTTCGCGGTACGCGACTTGCGGGCGCCCGACGTTCGCTTCCACTTTGAACTCCCGACGCATGCGGTCGACGATGACCTCGAGGTGCAGCTCACCCATCCCGGAGATGAGCGTCTGGGCGCTCTCCTGGTCGGTGTGCACGCGGAAGGTCGGATCCTCTTCGGCTAGGCGCGCGAGCGCCAGCGACATCTTCTCTTCGTCGGCCTTGGTCTTTGGCTCGACGGCGATCTGGATGACCGGCTCCGGGAACTTGATCGTCTCGAGGACGATCGGCTTGGCCGGGTCGCACAGCGTGTCGCCGGTGAATGTCTGCTTGAGACCGACGGCCGCCGCGATGTCGCCGGTGCCGACGGACGCCACATCCTCGCGGTCGTTGGCGTGCATGAGCAGCACGCGGCCGATGCGCTCGCGGCGATCCTTCGTCGGGTTGTAGATGGTGTCGCCGGCGTTCAGGACGCCCGAGTACACACGGAAGAAGGCGAGCTTCCCGACGAAGGGGTCGGTCGCGATCTTGAACGCCAGCGCGGCGAACGGCTCGTCGTCCTGCGGGCGGCGCACGAGCGTCTCACCGGACTTCGGGTCGACACCCTCGACCGGCGGGACGTCCAGCGGGGACGGCAGGTAGTGGACGACCGCGTCGAGCATCGGCTGAATTCCCTTATTCCGCAGCGCTGCGCCGCAGAGCACCGGCACGACGGTCCCGGCGATGGTCGCGGCGCGCAACGCGGCGCGCAGCTCGTCGGGCGTGATGGTGTGCTCCTCGAGGTAGCGGTGGAGGAGCGCGTCGTCAGTCTCGACGACCTTCTCGACCATCGCCTCGTGGGCCTTCTGGGCCTCTTCCTTCATGTCCGCCGGGATCTCTTCGATCTCCGGCTCCGCCGGAGTGTCGAGCGGCCAGTAGTTCGCCTTCATCTCGATGAGGTCGATGACACCCTTGAAGCGGTCCTCGCTGCCGATCGGCAGCTGGATCACAACAGGGTTCGCGCCGAGGCGGTCGACGATCATGTCGACGCAGCGCTTGAAGTCCACGCCCAGCCGGTCCTGCTTGTTGACGAAGCAGATGCGCGGGACGCGGTACTTGTCGGCCTGGCGCCACACGGTCTCGGACTGCGGCTCCACGCCGGCGACCCCGTCGAACACGACGACCGCTCCGTCGAGCACGCGGAGCGAGCGCTCCACCTCGACGGTGAAGTCCACGTGTCCGGGAGTGTCAAT
>JAENVU010000015.1 GCA_016650415.1 Acidimicrobiia bacterium | reverse complement strand
TCCACCAGATCGCAGAGCGCGTCGGGAGCGTCGACGACCCGAACGAAGTGGTCGCGACCAAACCCCTCTGCCTTGAGTCGTCCCGGGGCGTAGGGCACGAACCAGGGTGCCACCGACTCGACGGGAACGCCGGCCTCGGTCACTCGATCACGGGCCTCGAAGGCACGTTGGATCCGATCCCGCAGTCGAGCGGCAGTGGCATCGTCGAGCAATCCGTTCACGCGGAGGCAACCGTGGTTCGCGATTGCGCTGCCGAGGAGCTCACCGGACAGGTCACCGGCGAGGACCTCGACGATCCCGTCGTTACCGGGGAATCGGTCCGGATGATCGACCGGCCAGGTCGGCCGGCCGGGCTGGGTCGAGAGTTCTTCGAATGCGGCATGGCGCAGCTCCACGAGCCGGCAGGCAACGCGGTGGTCGGGTTGGGATCGGTGAGCGGACTGGAGCCGGTCGATCGCCTCGAGCGCGCGGTGCTGGCGCGTCAGCTCGTCCGCGTCGGCCAGGGCCGCCGTGATATCGATCATCTCTGCGAAGCCTCCTCGGTCGCTAGGGTCGGTGTGGATTTCAGGCAGTGATCAACCACAAAGCGGTAAAGCTCGCCATCGATCTCGTTGTCGGCGGCAATCTGGCTTCGCAAGGAGTCGGGCACCTCGACCGGAGTGGTTCGATTCGCCACGTGGGAGTTCCCGAGGTCCCAACCGAAGCGTTCGGTGAGCTCCTCGCAAAAATCGTCGAAGCGCTCCTGGACCCCCACCACATCGATCCGGTCTGACAGATTGGCCTTGGCGCGCTCCAACCTCGCCTCGTCGACGGTGACCTCGGTGAGCGCGCCAGCCGTCATCTCCTCGACGGTCAGCGAGAGCATGCGCACCATGTGGTTGCGCAAGAGCCCGTCACGACACAACGGATCGCGGTAGATCTCGCTCAGCGACGCGCCGGCGAACTCGGGCGCGACCTCGCGCTGGTGGCGGAGGAAGGAGAGTGTCCGCTCGACCGGTTCGCGCAGGAGCGTGAACACCGCAAAATCTGCGTCGAGCAGCTCGGTCGTGCAGAGCGGGAAGTGGCCGGTGACGAGTCGGATCTCATCGCGATGGGCCGCGAAGCGTTCGACCAGCAGGTCGACGTCGAGGGTCGCTTCGACGTTCCCCTGGTACCGCGGCATCGGATAGACGGCATCGCGGCCGAAGTGATGGCGCAACCGTCGAAACAAGGTGGTTCCGGCCGTCTTCTGCAAATGCACGAAGAAGAAGCGGTTGGGGCCGTCACCATGGTCGTGCTTCACCGGTCCCCCAAGCGTCGGAGATAGCCATTGCGATTGAAAGTCACCGTATAGCGCTCCGGGGTGCGGTCGCTGGTGAACTCCGGGTGCGCGGCGAGGATCTGGAACACGGCTTCGAGCGGCCCGGGACCGAAACCCGTCGCGGCGGGCCGACCGTTGACCACGGTGTTCTCGATGATGACGTAGCCCCCCGCATCGACGAGGGGGGCGTAACGCTCGAAGGCCGCGACCACCCTCCGGTCCTCGCCGAGCGCGATGAAGACCATGGCATCGCGACCACCGCCGGCGAGCCCCGTCACCTCCGCGGCCACCTTCGGGTCCTCGGGCGCGCCGGCCACATGGGTGAGGCGGTCGTGACGGGGTCGATCCGCGACGTCGCCCCGACCGACGGTGACGACGCGGCCGTGGCCGATCTGGTCCAGGATCGTCGCCATGAACAGGCCCCGACCGCCGAGCCCGTCATCGTCACCGGCGACGATCACCACACCAGGTTTTCGATCCACCAGCAGCTCCTGGTAGCTGTGCAGGTCGGTCGGGAATCGGTTGATCCGATGCCCCATCCAGGTGGCGTCCTTCCACGCCTTGTTGTCCCACAGCGCCTCGATCGCGGCCAGCTTGAGTTCGTCGGCGACCGGCACCGCTGGCGTCAGCTCGCCGTGATCGACAGGTTCGCGGAGGGCATCGAGCGCGCCGAACACGTTCCGCGAACGGGTGCGCTTCGCCGCACTGGGGGCGAACGCGCCCACGTACTTGACCGGACGATCCAGCCCGTGGAGCGCTCGACCACGGAGCTCGACGAAGTGCTCCCCATAGGATGCGACCCGCTCACGACGCGCATCGCTGTCGGGCACATTGGTGGTGGTGCCGCCATGGAACTGGTGGAAGCTGCCCTCGCCGAGGATGCTGGCGGCAGTCACGCCCGGAGCCAGGGCAAGGCGCTCGAACAGATCGAGGTTCGCATAGCCTCCACCGGGCATCGAGAACTGCTCGTCCATTCCTCCGGCCTGCTCCAGCAGTTTGCGGGGCATGAACAAACAGTTGCTCTCGACGATGCCATCGAACCAATCGCGCTCGCCGATGAAGTGACCGATCTCGAACAGCCGGTAACCGTCGGTGGGCCAATCGATCCGATCGAAGAGGCGATCCTCGGCCCGCTGGTCATAGCCCTCGGTCAGCGTCTCGTTCTGCTGGCCCGGTCCGACATACCACTGTTGTGTGGCCACCACTGCCGGCGCGTAGGCCGTGAGGGCGACCATGCCATGGTGGAGCACCCCAGGGGTGAGGACGTGGGCACCATCGATCATGACCGCCAGGTGCTCGCCTCGGGCGAGCGCGATACCGGCGTTGATCGCCGATACCGGTGAGCTATCGCCTTCGTCACCCATATCCAGCAGATGGAACTCCGGGCCGTAGGACGCCACTTGGTCGGACGTCAGCCGTTGGGAAGCGTCCGACCCGTTGTCGACGACGATG
>JAENVU010000014.1 GCA_016650415.1 Acidimicrobiia bacterium | reverse complement strand
GCCGTCGTCGAGCGCGTCGCGGGTCCCGAGGGTTTCGACCTCGAAGCCGCCGTCGAAGAGCCGATGCACCTCGTCGTCCGGTACCGCGAACGGCGGGCCGTTCATCTGGCTTTGGTCGTACTCGAACGCGACCAGCAGCATCCGCGCCCCGACGGACACGATCGAGTGCATGTGGGCTGCGTAACGGATGCGAGTCTCGGCATCGAGCGCGACCAACGCGGCGCGGTCATACACGGCATCGATGGCACCGAGATGTGCATTGGTGAGGCTGAAGACGTCGGCCGCATACAGGCGGTAGTTGCCCGCGCGATAGCGGACTTCGGGTTCCCGTTCGATCTCCGGGGTGAGGCCTCGCTCCGCAAAGAACTCCTGCACCGCCTGCTCGACGAACTCGACGCCGACGACTTCGTCGGCCATCTCGGCCAGGTAGACCATGTCCAGGCTCTTGCCACAGAGGGGGACGTACACCCGGCTCATGCCACTCGTGCCCCAGACGGATTCGGCGTATGTGCTGAGCGCACGGCTCACGTCCGGCTGATGAAACGGGATCTGGCCGGCGCTCCAACGAGATTCCCAGTCGGTCTGCTGCATTCCCGCACGATAGCGAGGTCGACGACTGCGTCGAATGGGTGCCGCCGGGGCCTGCCGGTGTCTCGCTCGCAGCCCGAGCGATCTGGGCATGCCCGATCCGGAGCGGGCGACCGAGAAGACTGCAGCGTGATGGAGACCGCGACGCCCGAGTCCGCTGCGCCACCCGAGCCCATCCCGGTCCGGCACTACTTCGCGTTCTGGTCCATCGGGGTACTCGTCGTCGGTGTCGTGCTGGCGTGTTACGCCGTGTTGGCCCAATTCGCAACCGTCCTCGGACTCGTCGCGGTATCGGGGTTCCTTGCCATCGCACTGGGCCCGACCGTCGGCTGGTGCGAACGGCGACTCCACCTGTCGCGTGGGTTCGCGACGTTGGTCGTGTTCTTCCTCGGGCTGTTGCTCATCTCGGCGCTCGTCTACTCCTTCGCCCGGCCGATCTACGACGCCTCGTCGACCTTCACCGAGGACCTTCCCCGGGCGATCCGCGACGCCGAACGCGGCAAAGGACAACTCGGTCGGTGGCTGTCCGACGTCGGTGCACAGGAATGGGCGAAGACCAACCTGCCCAAGCTGCGGAACTCGCTCACCGACTCGAACGGACTCCTTGCGGCGGGCGAGAGCCTGGTCACGGGGACGGTCGCGGCACTGACGATCGCGGTGCTGACTTTCCTCATGCTTCTCCAGGGGCCGAGCATCGGTGCGTTTCTGGTCGAACTCTTCCCGTATCGACGCGGCGAGCGGTTGCGACGTGTCGCGGCGGATGCGGGCCGCGCGGTGACCGGTTACATGATCGGCAATCTGGCCATCTCGCTGATCGCCGGTATCGCCATCTACATCTGGCTGCGCGCGCTGTTCATCCCGTTCGCGCTCGTGCTCGCGCTGTGGGTGGCATTCGCCGACATGCTCCCGCTCGTCGGCGCGACCCTGGGTGCGATACCACCCATCTTCGTCGCGTTGCTCAAGTCGCCCGGTCTCGGGTTGGCGACGCTCATCTTCCTTGTCGTCTACCAACTCTTCGAGAATCACGTGCTCCAGACCACGATCATGGCTCGGGCGGTGAAGCTGAACGCGCTCGGCGTCCTGCTCTCGGTGCTCGTCGGCGTCGAACTCGCAGGGCTCCTGGGCGCGTTGTTGGCGATCCCGGTCGCGGGCGCACTGCAGGTCGTCGCCCGGGATATCTGGCAGGAACGGCGCGAGACGGTGCAGCACGTGCTCAGTCGCGGCGCAGAACCGACGCCCGCCGACCCGATCTGATCCGACCCCGGCGATCAGGTTCGGATGTCGCGCCGGGTGAACCGGGGGAGGGCGGCGGCAAAGACGGCGGCCCCACAGGCGCACATCGCGATCGTGCCGATGGACCACTCCGGCCCGAGCGGGCCGTGGTCGAGCGCCTGGGTGAACGGCGACAGCCCGCGCCACGGTTCGAAGGCCGTGATGAGTTGGCCGAGCAGGTAGAGCACGAACGCCGCGGCGGCGATCAGCGTGGAAATCCCGGCTGCGGTCGAACGCCGGCCGCTGATCGCGCCGACCGCCAACGCGAGGAGCCCGAACTCGATACTCAATGCCGTCACGGCAATCGTTCCGCGGGCGATGTCGCCGATGGCCAAACGCATGTCGATCGCCCACGAGCTGAGCAGCATCGTCATGAAGAGGATTCCGCCGAGCGCACCGACCGTGACGACCAGGGCCGCCGCCTTCTCGAACGCCACTCGCGACCGGGACGGCGCCGCACACAGGAGGACGTCGAGGGTGTGATCCTCCTCCTCACCGGCGATGAGGCGTGCCCCGCGTCCGATGGAGAACACCAGGAAGACGGCCGGAAGGATGAGGCTGAAGAGTTCGGCGTTGAGATAGCCCGCGGGGGTCCCGTACGTATCGATCTTGAAGATCTTCCGTAAGGCTTCGGGGTAATTCGACAGGAGCCGCTTGAGGTCGGGCATGTCCCGTACCGTCGGCCACATCAGTGCCATGACCACGACGAGCGCGGCGATGCTGATGCCCCACGCGAAGATCCCGCGGCGCTGATCGCGGATCGTCTTGGTGAAGATCACGAAGCGGTTCACGAGGAGTCCGACTCGTAGTACCCGATCAGGATCTCGTCGAGCGGCGCGTGGTCGGCGACGACGTTCTCGACCCCCAACGGCGCGGCGGCGCGAAAGACCGCTTCCATCGAGCCCTCGATCACCAATCGAATGGTGTGGTCGAGGACCGTGACGTCCCGCACTCCGGGAATGGAATCGAACGTCGATGCGGGAGGCGGGTCGCGGAACGTGAGCTCGATATGTCGGCGAGCGCGTTCCTTGAGGTGTTCGAGCGCATCGACGACCACGAGTCGGCCTTCCTTCACGATGGCAACGGTGTCGGCAATCTCCTCGACTTCACCGAGGACGTGCGACGACAGGAACACCGTCGAGCCGGCCGCCCGCGCGGCGGACGCGATCTCCCGGAATTGTCGTTGCATCAAAGGGTCGAGGCCGCTGGTGGGCTCATCGAGCACCAGCAGGTCCGGGTTGTGCATGAATGCCTGGACCAAACCGACCTTCTGCCGATTGCCGCGGGACAACGTCCGGATGGTTCGGGAGACGTCGAGTTCGAGCCGATCGACCAACTCCTCGCGTCGCCGCGGGTCCGCGTCGGCCCGGAGGCGGCCCAGGTAGTCGAGGTACTCGCCGCCGGTGAGGTCGGCGTAGGCGGTGAAATCGCCGGGCAGGTACCCGACGCGCCGGTGAACCTCGTCGCGATCTCGGGTGGCGTCGAGACCGAGCACGGTGGCGTACCCCGTCGACGGTCGCGCCAACCCCATGAGCATCCGGATGGTCGTGGTCTTGCCGGCACCGTTCGGCCCGAGGAATCCGAACACTGATCCAGTGGGAACCGCAAGGTCCAGGTGATCCAGCGCGATCGTCGAACCGAACTGCTTGGACAGCCCGACCGTCGTGATGGCTGCGGTCACTCTCCGCTGACCACCAGCACGGGTCGTGGTGATCGGTGCGCGATTCCGTCGGCGACCGAGGGCGAGATTAGGCGGCCGATCCAACTCTTGTCGTGTGAGCCGACGACGATGACATCCGCGGAGTGAGCCTCGGCGGCCAGACAGAGCGCGCCGACGACATCACCGTGCTCCACGATGATCTCGGCTTCGTCGATTCCGGCGCTGGCCGCGCCACGCGCGGCAGTCGCCGTCGCCGCATGATCCGCAGCGTCGACGAGGTTGGTCCATTCGCTCCCGGACATGGGGTAGACCGCCCCGAAGGTCACGCCGTCCGGAAGTGGGTAGACCGACTGGGCGACGTTCGCGACGAGATACTCGGCGGTGGGACCGAAGAGGTCGACCGCCGTTGCGGCCGCATGGGCCGACTCGGGTGATCCGTCCATGGCCACGAGGACTCGTGTCATTGGCGTGTCCCTTCTCAGGTCGTGAAATGTCTGCACCGTATTGCATGGCTGGTACCGGCGCCGCGGCCGTCGTGCCTGTCCCGTCGGGCCTTTGGACCTGGTCCATCAGAGCGGGCGTGGGGGCTAGGTCACCTGACGGATCAGGAACCAGGTGGCGAACACGATGAGCATGAGCGCGAAGGCGAAGCGCGCTCGGGCTGCAGGCAGGCGCTGGGCGATGCGGGCGCCGATCGCGGCAGCGGGGATGAGGCCGAGCGCGAAGCCGCCGGCGACGACCCAGTCGACATGACCGAGCGCCCAGTGAGTGATCAAGGTGGGAATCGTGAGAATTCCGACAACGACCATCGACGTCCCGGCCGCCTCGATTGCTGTGAGTCCGAGCACGAGGACGAAGACCGGCACGAGGAGGAAGCCACCGCCGTTCGCGAGCAAGCCGGTCAGGATCCCGACGCCGAACGCCGACGCCAACACCATGCCGTTGCGGTCGCGGCGGGCCGATGCGCGTTCCGCCGCGCCCTCGGAATCGCGCATGAGAAGCCTGATGCCGATCACGAGCAGCATCAGCCCCGAGAGCACCAGCAGGCGGTCCCCGCCGACCGCGGTCGATGCCAGTGCACCGAAGAGCGTTCCGGGAACGCCACCGATGATCGCGAGTTTGGCGACCCGCCGATCGAGATTGCCGGCCTTCACGAATCGCCGTGCGCCGGTGACCGCCGCGGGCAGCATCGCCGGGAGCGGTGACGCCACCGCGAAGAGCGGCGGCACCCCGATCAACGCGAGCACCGGTGTCGCGAATGCCGATCCGCCGGCGCCGAACATCCCGAAGACGACACCGACCCCTAAACCAGCAAGGACATACTCCAGGAACGCCACGCTCGGACTATACCCTAGAGGGTACCCTTGTATACCCCCCGAGGTACTGATAACCTGTGGGCATGGCGAAAACCGATCAACCCACGGGCTTCGAACTCGAGCCCGAAGCTGCCGACGACCTGCACCGCCGACTGCGACGCATCGAGGGCCAGGTACGCGGGATCCAACAGATGCTGACGGACTCGCGGGATTGTCGCGAGGTCGTGACGCAGATCGCGGCAGCCAACAAGGCGCTCGAACAGGTCGGGTTTCTCCTCGTGTCGGCCGGGCTCACATGGTGTGTCGAGGACCCGGAGCGCTCGGCGGCCGCCGGCTACGAGATGGCCGACGTCCAGCGGATGTTTCTCAAGCTGGCTTAATCGAGCGATCGGGAGCGTCGTGATGATCTTTCAACAGTACGAACTCGGATGCCTGTCGCTCTTCAGTTATCTCATCGCTGACGAGACCACGGGTCGCGCCGTCGTCATCGATCCGCAGCGGGATGTGTCGCAGTACCTGGCCGACGCGGCCCGACAGCACCTCACGATCGAGCGAGTGCTCGAAACGCACTTCCACGCCGACTTCGTCTCGGGCCACCTCGAACTGGCGGCCGCGACCGGCGCGGTCATCTCGTATGGCGACCAGGCCGAGACCGACTTCCCGATGGAACCGCTGGCGCACGGTCAGCGCCTCTCGCTCGGCGACGTCACCTTGGAGATCCGCCACACTCCGGGCCACACCCCTGAGTCGATCTCGATCGTCGTGTTCGAACATGCCGACGATGTCGCACCGTGGGGGGTCCTCACCGGCGACGCGTTGTTCATCGGCGATGTGGGCCGCCCCGATCTCCTGACCTCCGTCGGGCGCACCGCGGACGAACTCGCTCGTGAGCTGTATGCGTCGGTTCATGATCAGCTGTTGACGCTGCCGGATGTGACGCGCGTCTATCCGGCCCACGGGGCCGGATCGGCGTGCGGAAAGAACCTTTCGACGGCGAGCGAATCGACGATCGGCGAACAGCGCCGAACCAACTACGCGCTCGCCCCGATGAGTGTCGACGACTTCGTCGAGGCGGTGACTCAGGGCCAATCCGTGGCGCCGTTGTATTTCGCGTTCGCCGCGGACTCCAACCGGCGCGAGCGAGAGTTACTCGACGACAACGAGCAGAGCCCGCGACTGGACATCGATGAGGTCTTGAGGCGGCAAGCGGAAGGCGCGGTCCTGGTGGATGCTCGTCCGGGTGACGTGTTTTCCTCGGGCCACCTGCGGGGTTCGGTCAACGTCGGGCTCGACGGCCGGTTCGCCGAATACGCCGGCGACGTACTCCGGCCGGGCGACGAAGTCATTGTGATCGCGGACGACGGTCGCGAAGACGAGGCACGCGTTCGGTTGGCGCGCATCGGCTTCGATCACGTCGTGGGGGCACTCCCCGACATCGACGACGTGCTCATCGCTCGCCCGGACCTCGCCGAGCGCGCCTCGCGGATCACCGCCGCGGAACTCCTGGATTGGCAGGCCGCGGATCCGTCGCTCCAGGTGATCGATGTTCGCAACCCCGGCGAGTGCGCCGACGGGATGGTCGACGCGGCGATCAACTTGCCGTTGCCCAACCTGTTGGACGAACTCGCCACCCTGGACCCGACGCGTCCGACAGTTGTGTACTGCGCGGGTGGCTACCGGTCCGCGACCGGCGCGTCGCTCTTGCGGGCGAAGGGTTTCGCGACGGTGGCCGACGTGTACGGCGGGTACGGCGCGACGTGTACGGCCGGGCCGGGGCGGGCAACCGCGACCGTCTGAGGCGTTTCCCGGCTGGGTCGCTCGAGAATTGCGACAGCCCGGGTCAGTCAGTGACTGTTCCCGGGCTGCGCCATGTGCTGGGTACCGACGATGATGTCGGGGCGAACTGCGCTTCCGCTTGTGATTTTGTTGCGATCGTGTGACGGAGTGCTCATGATGTTTTCGACGGATGGCGACGGGAGCACGACCGCAGGGATCCGTTGGTGCCGTTGGTGCCGGGCGAGGTCAGTAACGGAGAGTTCGTCCCTTCCCTGCCGAGCGCACGCGATCGGGCCATCGTCGCGGAGATCCTGAATCGAGCCGAAGGTCTCGCCCGCCGACAGGCAACCTCGCGGCGGCAGTTCCTCCAATCCGCGAGCGGAGTGGCGCTCAGCCTCGCCGTGTTCGATGCCTGTGCCAGTGACCGAGCCTCCAAGGGGGTGGCCGGGTCCTCGTCCACGAGCCGCGGCGGGACCTTCGCGGTCCCCGACCCGGCGGACGCGCCCGCCTGCGCGTCCGTGCTCGGCGACGGTGGCGAGTTCATCGTCGACATGCACACCCACCATGTCATGCCGTCGGGTCCGTGGCGCCAGAGCGCACCCGGGACCGTCTCGATGATTCGAGACCTCGTCCCCGCCGGATGCGCCGCACCCGACGAGTTCGAATGTCTCGATCGTACGCATTACGTCCACGACCTGTTCCTGGCGAGCGACACCACCGTCGCGATGCTCACCGATGTGCCGAACTCGGGCCCGATCGACGCGCCGATGCCGTTCGCAGACGCGGTCGGGACGTCGGACTTCGCGCTCGATCTGGCCCATGGTGGCGTGCATCGGGTGCTGTCGCAGAGTGTGTTGGCACCGAACTTCGCACCCATCGGCACCACGCTCGACATCATGGACGCTCAGGTCGCCGGAGGTCGCGTCGGTGCCTTCAAGGCCTACACCGCGTGGGGACCGAACGGTCGCGGGTACGACCTCACCGATCCCGCGGTCGGGCTCCCGATGGTGCAACGAGCTCACGACCTCGGGGTCAAGGTGTTCTGTGCGCACAAGGGCTTGCCGCTCCAGCGGTTCGACCTGTCGCACAACAGCCCCGAGGATCTGGTCGCGGTCGCAGCGATGTTTCCCGACATGCAGTTCGTGGTGTTCCACTCGGGGTTCGAGCGCGGAGTGAACGAGGGACCGTATGACCCGGCGCGGGCGACGCGCGGGACGAACTCGCTCATCGCAGCGTTGGACCGTCATGCGATACCACCGAACGCCAATGTCTGGTGCGAGTTGGGAACGACGTGGCGGGAAGTGCTCTCGAGCCCCGATCAAGCGGCCCACGTGCTCGGCAAACTGCTGAGCCGGGTGGGTGAAGATCGGGTCTTGTGGGGGACCGATGCCATTTGGTACGGCTCGCCCCAGCCGCAGATCATGGCGTTCCGGGCCTTCGAGATCACCCCGGAATACCAAGCTCGCTACGGCTACCCGGCGCTCACCCCCGAGCTCAAACTGAAGGTGTTCGGCCTCAACGCAGCCCGTCTGCTCGGCCTGGATCCGGCCGCAGCGTATTGCGCGCCCGACGACCCTCTCGCCGCGGCGAAGCCGGCTGTCGCCGATCTGCATGCGTCGGGGATGGTGGATCCGTGGCGGGCCCGGGGACCGCTCACCCGACGCGACGTGTTCCGAGTGTTCCGGAACTGAGCTACGCCGGCTCGATACGGGCGACCGGTGCGGTGGCGCCCGGGCTTGCCGGGGCGGGAACGACGCGCACTCGGGCCCCGATCGTTCCGGCCCGACAGTCGATCGGGAAGCTCGCGCCCGGGCGATCCGCGACCCGCTCTGCTTCGGCGATGAACGCGTCTCGAATGATCTTCACCTCGGGATCGGTGAGGTTCTCGATGACCTCGGTGAGCCCATCGGCTTCGAGTGCCGGCGTCAACCCGAGGGCGTTCACCATGTCGAGCAGTGTGTCGCCGCGGGCATGCATGTCCAAGATCTGCTGGCGCGCGGCGGGGTCGCCCCACAGTCGCGCGGCCTCCTAGGGAGTACGAGTCCTGCGCTCACGGTGTTCCTCCTCGTTCGGGAACGCGATGACGTCTGCGAGGATCGGTATCGCTACCGCAACAATGTCGCGTCCTGCCGTGCGCGTTCTGCCCAGAATGTTGCGCCCGCATGATGACACAAGCGGTTCGCCTCCCGGAAGTGCTCGGCTGCGGCGGTGCGGTCGCCATCGGCAGAGGCGAGGCGACCGAGCCAATGGTGGTTCGTGCCGAAGACCGCACCGCCCGCGCCGAACACGCAGAACTCCGCCGCGCGCGGTTCGAGGCCGGCGCGCAAGATCGCGCGCTGGGTCGCGGTGCCGCACGCGGCGGCGACGCCACCGAAGAGGCCCATCGCGGCGATGCGGAAGTTGTCTCGGGGGAGTGTGATCGAACCACTCACGATGACCGCATCCAACATCTGCCGAGCCGCGTCCAAACGCCCGGCGTCGGCGAGCGCGAGCGCAAGCAGCGCCGTCCCGGCCAGCACTTGAGGTGCCTTCGGACTCGGGGTGCGCAGGTGCTGGGTGATCTCGCGTGATCGACCCTGCTGATACCGGAGGGCGAAGGTCTGGAGCATCTGCGTGCCGGTGCTGTCGAAGATCTGGAGTCGGCGGCCGAGCAGGGCTGCCGCGTTGATGAACTCTTCGGCCATCGAACTGGGATCGTGCATCAACGCTCGGGTCGCCTGGAAGGCCGCGGCCCAATACAGGTCCTGGGGAGTCATGGTGGCCCGGGCGAGTCGCGCGAGTTCTTCGAGTTCCTGGGTGATTTCGTCGGGCCGGCCGACGACGAAGAGCTCCGCGAGCAGTCTCCGGGCAGCCTGTCCGTGTTCGCGGGTCAGCTGGTGCCGACGCGCGTGTTCTCGGGCCTCGTAGCTCAGCGCGAGCCGGACGGAGACGGGCTCACTCATCGCCGCGAGGTACTCGATGACCAGGACGGAGTAATGCGCGGCGGGGTCGTCCGAGCGTGCCGCGAGGAGGCGAGCATCCTCGGCGATCGAGGCCAGCGTCTCGGGCTCGTGGTACGTGATGGCTTCGGCCGCGCCTCGTAGGAGGAGGAGGCGGTGCGGATGGTCGGGACCGACCGCGTCGAGCGCTTCGGAGGCCAAGTGTGCGAGGACGGACCCGAACCTCGGATCGAGGATGCTTTCCTTGGGGGTGGCGGCGATCGCGGCCTTGATCAGCAGTTCGTCGTCGGCGTGGCGGCGG
>JAENVU010000013.1 GCA_016650415.1 Acidimicrobiia bacterium | reverse complement strand
TCGAGGGCATCGGCGAAGCGCGGATTGCGGAGCTTCATGGCAACGAGCGCGACCAGCATGAGGCCGGCGGCGATCAGTGTCGTTTCTCGCAGTCCGATCCCGTCCGCGACCGCGCCTTGTATCACCGCGCCCAGCGGGTACAACGATCCGAGCACGACGGCAAGCAGGCTGACGACCCGGCCACGGATCGCGGCCGGAGCCCGGATCTGGGCGATGCTCATAAAGCTGGAGAGGGCACCGAAATAGATGAGGCCGACGAAGAACAACGCCGCGGCCGACGACCAGAGGTTCGGCATCACGCTGTAGATCGCGAGGACCGGCGGGAGCCCCCAGAGCGACATCAGGAGCACCCGCCGACTCCCGAATCGTTCGGCGAGGTTGGCCAGGCTCAGCGCCATGACCACTGCGCCGACTCCTTGTGACGTGATCAGGATGCCGGTGCCGGTTTTGCCGGCGTGCAACACGATCAAGCTCATGGCCGGAACCAGCGCGATGAACGGCGCCGCGAGAAACGTGTTGATGAACATGTATCCCATGACCACTCGGAGGCCCGGGTCCCGGCGCACGTAGGCCACGCCCTGGCCGATCGCGACGCGGATCGTCTGACCGTGATGGGGCTGGGGCGGCGGGAGTGTGAGCATGATCACCGCGGCGATCACCGCGAGGAAACTCACCGCGTTGATCCCGAAGGCCCATGCGTAGCCGCCGATGCCGATGACCACAGCCGCGAGGGCCGGTCCCAACACGCGCCCGAGGTTCCATTGCGCGCTCGACAGCGCCACTGCGCCCACGAGGTCCTCGGGTGGCACGAGGTCGGGGAGCAGCGACTGGTACGTCGGGAACCCGATTGCTTGCGCGCAGCCGCTGGCCAACACGATGAGGGTGACGAGGCCCGGACTCGGCGAACCGGTCGCCGCGAGCACCGTGAGCACGGTGGCCAGCGCGGTCTGCACCGATGTCGTGGTGATGAGCAGCGCCTTGCGGGGCAATCGGTCGGCGAGGGCTCCACCAACGGGGCCGAGTATGGCGCCAGGAGCAAACCCGGCGGCCGCGACCAGACCGGTCCAGCCCGAGCGGCCCGTCGCGCTCGTCACGTAGATGCCGATGCCGACCGTCTCCATCCACGTGCCGATGTTGGAGACGAACGCGCCGAACCAGAACGCGGCGAAGACTCGGTGTCGGAAGGGCGCAAAAGGGGAGGGCATCGGCCGTGGAACCGTAGCGGTATCGGCCGCAGCCGGGGGAGCCGTTCTCCCCGGTCCGGTACCGTTCCCGGCGTGACCCGCGCCCCGCGCCCCGACGGCAAGATCGTCGAAGTGGCCAACCTCCCGACCCGGTTCGAAGCCGAACTCGCGATCGGTTTCCTCGAGACGGCCGAGATCCAGGCGATGGGGAAGTTCGGCGACGCCGGCGGCGTCGGTCCGCACTACGCGTTGGTGGATGGATTCCGGGTGTGCGTGTTCGAGGAAGACGTCGACGCGGCACGCGAAGTCCTCGAAGCAATGGACCGGCCCGATGAATCAGACACGGTCGAACGCTGAAAGCGCTTATCCGTCGAAGTCGTCGGCGCGGGGGGTGAAGATCGGCATCACGACGAGTTCGACGCGGGCGGGGCCGATCCATTCCCAGGCGTCGAGCTGTGCCTGGCTGCGCCGCCCCGTCGACCCCCGCATGAGTTCGAACGCCGAGACCCGCAGTGTCGATGCCGGATCGCCGTCGCCGTAGGTCCGGCTCCACAGGTCGGTCTCGATCCGCACTGCGCCCTGTCCGGTGGGCGCGTTGAAATCGCCGATGCGGTCGCCGAGCCACGCGCTGCCGATGTGGACAGCAGTGGAATCGCGCGCCCCCGGCTGGGACAGCGCATCACGAAGGTCGTGTTCGTGGGTGCAGGCGTCGAGTACGGCTTGACCGGCCATGAGGCCGAAATCCGGGATCATGGGTTCGACCGTCACCGCATTCTCGGCCCACTCGTCGAGCATGGCCTCGATCGGGGTGGCGCGTCGCGCGTCAACCTGCGCTTGGGTCCACTCGTCGCTGGCGACGCCTTCCAGCCGACCTATGAGTACGTCACCGGTCGTCCCCACCATGTGGGCGAGCACGTCGCGCACACGCCACGCGGGGGTCGCGGGCGCGATCGCCTCGAGCTGCTCGGGGGTCGCGGCCCGGATCAGTTCCGTCACCCGCTCCCGGAGGTTCGTGTAGGCGACCGTGAGGTCGGGAAGCGTCTCGTTCATGGTGG
>JAENVU010000012.1 GCA_016650415.1 Acidimicrobiia bacterium | reverse complement strand
TGCGGAGTCGGATCGGCGCGATGGAGCCGGGCCCGCTCGCGAAAATCATCCGCTTCGTCGAGCAGGATCTTGCGTTCGTCGCTTTGGGCCCAGACCAGGACGACGATGATCGCCGGCACCCCGCAGGCGAGCCAGCCGATCGCGATTGCTCGACGCCAAGAGCTGCGGTGATACCCATTCCAGAACCAGACCGGTCCCGGAATCCGGTCGGCGTCTCCCGCCCACCAGAACACGAAGGGCAGCGCAGACAGCATCCCACCGATGGCGGCGACGAGTTCACGAATCATCGTTCACTCCAGGGTGGCGGGATAGGCCGAGATCGACAGCGGGATCCGCAGGCACCGAATGCTCGTGTTCCCCCAGGACCAGCGGGGAGCGCAGCTCGATGTGCGCATCGCCGCACTCAGGTGGTGATGCTTCCAATCGAGCAAGAAGACCCGCCCGGTCAGTTCGGCCCGGCCGACTCGGAGCGCGAAGGCGCGGGGAACCCCGGGAACCCTGACTCGAGCGGGCGAGGAGGCGGTGCGCACTCCGAGCGTCCATTGCAGCTCGGGGGCCTTGCTGCGTGGTCGAACCGCCACGATGTCGCCCGGTTGCATGCGGGCGGCCAGCGCGCGCAGGGGAGTGTCAGGGCCGGCGACTCGGTTGACCACGCCGAGCGCCGAGGGCACCGCGAGACAGAGTCCCGCGGCGATGACTGCGACGCCGAGGACGCGCTGGCGCCGGAGGAGGGCATCGATCGCAACGGCGACGCCGACGATCGGCGCCCACGCCATCAAGGTGAAGGTGCGGTCGAGGACCACCGGCTCGAACAGCCCGGCGACGGCTGCGAGCCCGACCGGCACGGCCAGCACCGCGACCAGAACCCGTCCGAGCGGCCGATCCGTACGCCAGATGATCACCGCGCCGATCGCGGCGGCGGCGACCACTACGAGGGGCAGCGCCGGGTCGTAGGAGACGAGGCGGGCCAGTGCGGTGGTGAGCGTCGTCAGAGTGGTGGACGGAATCCATGACGAGTGACCACCGCGGGCCTGCTCGGCGAAGGTCGACCCCCAGAGCGCCAACCAGGCGAGGCCGGCCGCGGCAATCGCACCCCGCCAGCGCCAGGCGTGACGGTCCGTGCGGCGACCGGCGAGGGTGAGCAGCCCGGCCGCCAGCAGAAACATCGAGACGTGTGTCATCAGGCCGGCAAAGACCGCCAGGCCGAGGACCGGGGCATGCCACCGCTTCGGTCGCACGATCCACGCGCTCGCGAGTACCGCGATCGCGACGCCGAGAAACTCCAACTCCGCGTACATGCGAGCGTCGCGGCCATGGGCGAGTTGGAACGCGCTCACGGCCATGAGTGCGGTGGCGATCACGGCCACCCGACCCCGCGGCCGGACCCACCACGCGAAGAGTGCGAGGGCGGCGACGGAGAACATCGCGGAGGGGAGTCGGAACCAGAACTCGCTCACTCCGGCCCGAGCGAGTGGGAGATGCAGGAGGTAGTCGAGGGGCGGGTGCGAGTCGTTCCGCGCGAGGAACCCGAAGAGGTGCGAGATCGGCAAGCGCCCGGCCATCGCCGTGAACGACTCGTCGTAGTTGAGCCGCGACGCGCCCAGGTTCCAGACGCGCAGGATGCTGCCCACGACCACGATCGCGATGAGCGCGACGTCGGTGCGGTGTCGTGCGGGCTCCGTCGCCACGCGGCCGGCGACTTGGGGGGTCGCCGGCCGCGTCAGCGTTGCCGTCATCGGGAGGGCCGCAGACGACGCCAGCGGTCCTGGATGCCCCACCAGGTCACCAGGGCAAGGGCTTCGACCGTGATGCGGGTCGACATCTTCGAGGTGCCCGTGTTCCGGTCGTGGAAGACGATCGGAACTTCCGAGATGGAGCCGCCGGCCTTCGCGACGCGACGAGCGAGCTCGATCTGAAACGCATATCCGGTTGCGCGACTGGTTGCATAGTCGGCGTCGATCAACGCCGACGAGCGGAACGCCCGGTAGCCCGAGGTCAGATCCGAAGGCGCCAGGGTCAGCATCCGGCTCGCGTACCGGTTGCCGTACTTGGAGAGTGCCCGTCGGCGTGCGGTCCACGCCGGGATGTCGGCGCCGTGGACGTACCGGGAACCGATCGCGAGATCTGCGCCTCGGTCGAGGGCCTCGAGCAGGAGTGGGAGGGCCGCAGGATCGTGGGAGAGGTCCGCATCCATCTCGATCAGCACGTCGTAGTCGCGTGCGATGCCGTAGGCGAACCCCGAGCGGTACGCCGCGCCGAGACCTTGCTTCGCACCGTGATGCAGCACACGGATCTGTCCGAGCTCTTCGCCGACCGAGCCGGCGAGGGCCGCGGTGCCGTCTTCGCTCGAATCGTCGACGACGAGGATGTCGGCAGCCGGGATCGCGGCCCGGACGCGGTTCAACAGCGTGACGATGTTGTCGGCCTCGCAATAGGTGGGGACGACGACGAGGACCCGAACGAGCGCGCCGTTGGCCTCGGGCTCCGGGGCCGACCATGGACGAGTCATGACTCCGAGTGCGGTACTCATGGCCGCTCCTTCGTTGGGGAATGCGACCGTACGACCGGGCCGGTCATCGCTCACTGGGCCCGCAGTCAACGGAGGGCAAAATCTGAGCCCATCCGTCGGGGAGCCCGAAGCGATCCTCCTACGCTGGCGCCATGACCTCGGAGACGATCCTGGTCGTCGAAGACGACGACGCCATCGGCCGCGCGCTCGTCGGTGCCCTGACGGCCCAGGGATTCGTCGCCGAGTGGTCCACGACGGGGACCGACGCGGTCCGGAGCGCGCAGAGTGTCAATCCCGCGCTCGTCTTGCTCGATCTCGGGTTGCCGGACCTCGACGGCGTCGAGGTGTGTCGGCGGATTCGTCAACACGACGCCACCCTCCCGATCCTGATCCTGACGGCCCGCCGCAGTGAGGTCGACGTCGTGGTCGGGTTGGACGCCGGCGCCGACGACTACATCACCAAGCCCTTCGGCCTCGCCGAACTCCTGGCCCGCGTGCGGGCCCATCTGCGCCGCTCGCGGCAGCAGCCCGGGGAGACCCGCTTCGTCATCGGCGACCTCGACATCGATTGCGAATCGCGGCGCGTGGCGGTGGCGGGCCAGGAGATCGAGTTACGGGCACGCGAGTTCGATCTGCTGGCCTTCCTTGCCGCCGAGGCGGGGAACGCATTGACCCGCGAGCGAATCATGTCCGAGGTCTGGGACGAGCACTGGTTCGGTTCGACGAAGACTCTCGACATGCACATCTCGGCGGTTCGCCGGAAGCTGGGGGAGTCAGGCGCCGACGACGACACGCCGAGCCGCATCACCACGTTGCGGGGTGTCGGGTATCGGCTCGAACTTCCATGAGACGTCGGATCTTGGCGTCGATCATCGCGGTCACGGTGATTGCGGTGATCTTGTTCGCCACGCCCTTGGCCATCGCGTTGAGCGACCTCCATCACGAAGAGGAAGTCGTGCGCCTCGAGCGCACGGCGGCGGAGGCCGCCGAGGACGTTCCGGCGCGGTTTCCCTCTCCGTCGGAACCCATCAAGCTGCGGACCGAGAACGGCCGGGAGGTCGGCCTGTACGGGCGTGACGGCACGCTGATCTCCGGCCGCGGTCCGGCCACGGCCGACGCGACGGTGCGATCGGCGTTGCGCGGCGATGTCCACGACCATCGGATCGGGAGTCGTATCGCCGTCGCGCTTCCGGTCACCCGAGGCGAGAAGGTCGTCGGCGCGCTGCGCGCGTCGATCAACGGTCGGGCAGTCACGGACCGCACTCGCAACTCGGTGCTGGTGATGAGTGTGATCGGTGCGCTCGCAGTCGGGGTCAGCGCAATAGTCGGGTGGCGCCAAGCGCGGCGGCTGGCCCGACCGATCGACCATCTCGCTGAGGTCGCGACTCGCCTGGGAGACGGCGATTTCACGGTACGGGCCGACGTCAGTGGGATTCCCGAGGTCGATGCCGTGTCGACCGCGCTGGAATCCACCGCGACGCGCCTCGATCGGATGCTGCGGCGCGAACGAACGCTGAGTGAGGACACCTCCCATCAACTGCGCACGCCCCTCACCAGTTTGCGGGTGACGCTCGAGGCGGCCCGGCTCGACCCCGACTCCGATCGCGACGCGGTCCTGGTCGCCGCGCTGGCGGAGGTCGACCGACTCGATCGGACCATCGACGATCTCCTGACGCTGGCGAGGGAAGTGCCGACTGCGCATCCGGCCACGGATCTCGTGGCTGTGCTCGACGAGGTTGGTACCGCGTGGACCGGACGGGTCGAGGCGGAGGGGCGTCGACTCGAAGTGAGTTCCGAAGGATCACTGCCGGCGGTCGCCATCTCCGACCGCGCCGTTCGTCAGGTGATCGATGTCCTCCTCGACAATTCCCTCCGTCATGGGTCGGGCACGATCACGGTTCGGGCCCGGCGCGCCTCGACGGGAGTGGTGGTCGAGGTTGCGGACAAAGGCACCCACACGATCACCGAAGAGCAGCGGGTGTTCGAGCGGCGGTCGTCGTCTGCCGGCGGCCACGGAATCGGCTTGGCACTGGCCCGTGCGCTCGCGGAGAGTGAGGGGGCCCGCCTGGCGCTCGTCCGGCCGGGACCGGAGCCGATGTTCGCGCTCTCGATTCCGGCGGCGCCCGCGCCCTGAACGATCGTCAGTTTGCCGACGATTGACCGGGACGGGACAGGTCGTTGACCGCTCGATTTCTACGGTGGTCGTATGGCCGCCGCCCCGTTCACGTCGTCGCCGGTCACCCCGGCCACGGTTCGGCGGATGGTGGTGGCGAATCTGGTACTGCTCGCCGTGTGCCTCGCCGTCCAGGTGGTGATGACGAACCACAGCGGCCGCTCGTCCTTGAGCGACCTCCCTCACCTGTTCCGAATGCGCCACATCGGGCCGGGTGCGATCCCGTACCTCGACCGGCCCTTCGAGTATCCCGTCGCCGCCGGCATGCTGTTCTACGCGGCGGTTGCCGTTGCCCCGAGTCCTGCGGGGGTGCTCGTCGCGATGGGGATCCTGACGATCGTCGCCAGCGCCGGTGTGACGGTGCTGCTCGCTCGCCAATGCGGATCGATGGCGTGGCGATGGGCCGTGGGGCTGCCCGTGGCGCTCTACGCGTTCCAGAACTGGGATGTCCTCGCGATCCTGGCACTCGTGGCCGCTGTGGTCGCGTTCGAACGAAGGCGGGATGCCCTGGCCGGCGCGCTGCTCGGACTCGGCACGTTGGTCAAGTTGTTTCCGATGGTCGTCGCGCCGCCGCTCGTTGCCTATCGGTTGGCCCGGGGAGATCGGCGCGGTGCGCTCCGCCTGGGACTGTCGGCCGTCGCCGTGGTGCTCGTCGGCAATCTCCCGTTCGCGATCGGGAACCCGAGTGGATGGTGGTGGCAGGTCTCGTTCCAAGGCCACCGGGCTGCGACCTGGGGCAGCCTTTCCATGTACGTCTACAAACTCCTGGGACTGCCCATGCGCGGCGCGGCTGCCGCGCATCTCGCGAACGGCGTGTCCCTCATGGCGGTCGGAGTGGGCGTGCTCATCGTCACCCTGCTCACGTTTCGCGGTCGCCTCGACCCTCGGCGGGCGGCGTTGCTGGCCGTCGCCGTGTTCGTACTCGCCAACAAGGTGTATTCACCGACCTATGACCTGTGGTTCGTGGCGCTCTTCGTGCTCGTCCCGATTCCGCGCCGGTGGTGGATCGCGTTCTGCACGGCGGATGCCGTCGTGTTCTTCCTGGTCTACGGCTACTTCCACGGGGTGGTGGGCCGACCGGTGCTGGGCGCATTGCTTCCGATCGCGGTCGGTGCGCGCGCGATCGTCATCGTTTCGTCAGCTCTTCGGACCGTGAAGTGGCACTCGTGGCGGCCCGAACGACCCAGAGCCGAGGCGGCTTTGACGGTGTAGCCCGACCGCGCGGCATGCCGGACCGAGTGTGCGAAACCGGCTCTGCCCGCGGCCGGTGGCCGGACCTGCGCGAGAATGGGCGGCGATGGCTGACCAAATCCTCACGGTTGAAGATGATGATCGCATTCGTACGGCAATCCGAGTGGCGCTCGAAGACGAGGGGTTTTCGGTCCGGGAGGCCGAGAGCGCGGAGGTCGCGCTCGATCTGATCGCGACGGCGCCGCCCGATCTGGTGCTCCTCGATGTCCGGCTCCCGGGTATGAACGGATTCGAACTCGTCCGGCGGATTCGGGCTGATTACTCGCTTCCCATCGTGATGGTGAGCGCGTTGTCCGACAGCCACGACATCGTCGCCGGACTCGAAGCCGGCGCAGACGATTACGTGACGAAACCGTTCGTTCTCAAGGAACTTTCGGCGCGGGTGCGGGCGAATCTCCGCCGGGCGAACACGATGGCACCCTCGGACGACGGCATCGCGCGCACAGAGCCGATTCGATTCGGTGACATCGAACTCCGACACGACGAAGCGGTCGTCCTGCGAGGTGGTGAGCCGATCTCGCTGACGAAGACCGAGTTCAATCTGTTGTCGGAACTCGCGGTACACGCGGGCATCGTGCTGAGTCGCGAGAAGTTGCTCGAACGGGTCTGGGGTTACGACTACTTCGGCGACACCCGTCTCGTCGACGCGCACATTCGCCGGCTCCGGACCAAGGTCGAGAAGGATCCCGGTGAGCCCGAGATCATCCTCACGGTACGTGGGCTCGGCTACAAGCTGGAGCGGTGACCGACGCGGCGCCTGAACTGACGGGAGTGCGTCGCCGCTGGAGCCGTGGGGGAAGCCTCCGGCTGCGGGTCGTCGTCGCCTTCTCGGTTGGCAGCCTCGTCATCTCGGCCACCATCGCCATCGCCACGTACGCGATCTGCGAGCGGTACCTGGTCGAGCAACGCGAGAACGCGCTGCTCCGCCAGGCGTGGTCCGACGCGCGCATCATGGAGCAGTCGCTCGCGGCCGACGACCGTCCGGCTGCCATCAGTTCGTACGAAACCGCGCCCGGGAGCAAGGCACTGGTGAACGTCGACGGCGCCTGGTTCGGCACGAGTGTCGGGATCGGACGATCCGACATCCCGCGCTCGCTGCGAACGGCCGTCGCGGCGGGCGCCCCGGCCCACCAGCGAATCCGACTGGACGGCACGCCGTTCTTCGTCGTCGGCGTGCCCTTGCCGAGTGAGAATGCAACGTTCTACGAGTTCACGTCGATTGCGCCCCTGGACCGGACGTTGCGCACGATTTCCGCCGCGCTCGTCGCCGGGGGTGCCGTGGCGTCGTTGCTGGGTGCGCTGCTCGCCCTCTGGATCGCCCGCCTCGTGGTGCGTCCCTTGACCGAGACCGCGCGGGCCGCCGAGCGGGTCGCGGCGGGCGACCTCGATACCCGGCTCGACAAGTACGACGACCCGGATCTCGCGCTCCTGTCCGACTCCTTCAACCAGATGGTCGACGCGGTCCAACATCGATTGCGCCGCGAAGCGAGCTTCTCGTCCGACGTGAGCCACGAGCTGCGATCACCGATCACGACGCTGGCCGCGGCCACGGAGTTGATGCGCCGTCGCCGCGATCAGCTCCCGCCCGACATGCAGGAGATCTTCGATCTGCTGTGTGCCGATATCGCCCGATTCAGCCAGCTTGTCGAGGATCTGCTCGAGATCAGCCGTGCCGATGCCGGTGCCGAGGAGCTGCGCCTGGAACCGGTGGTGCTCGAAGAGTTCATCAGGCACTACACCGATCGCCTCGACGAACACATCACGATCGAAGTCGCGGCCGACATCGTCGGGTCGCGCATCCTGTTGGACAAGCGCCGCTTCGAACGCGTCATTGAGAACCTCACTGCCAACGCGCGCGCGTACGCCGATGGGGTCACCGCGATTCGGATTTCGCGTCGTGACTCCATGGCCCGGATCGAACTCGAAGACGCCGGTCCGGGGATCGCGCCGGAAGAGCGGGCGTTGATCTTCGAACGGTTCCACCGGGGGAGTAGCGCCGGACGACGCGGCAGCACCAAGGGGTCCGGCCTGGGGCTCGCGCTCGTTGCCGAACAGGTCCGGCTCCACGGGGGCAAAGTGGAGGTACTCGACGCGTTGACGGGCGACGGCGCCCGATTCGTGGTCGAACTCCCGTGGAGGTCGGTATGAGAGGGAAGTGGTCCGTCGCAGTGCTCGGTCTGGTTGGGGCGCTCGCGGTCACCTCGTGCGGGGTCGAGACCCAGGAGAGCTCCGTCGAGGTGAACAAGGATGCCGTGCCGTTCGGTCTGCTCGATGAGTCCACGACCACGACCACGACTGTTCCCGATGGCGCGGCGCGAGTCGTCGTGTACTGGGACTCACCCAAGGGATTGGTCGGCTTTGCTCGGAGCGTCGCCGGCGGGCCCACCGCGACACACGCCTTCGCCGAACTGCGGTCCGGCCCGACCACGGCCGAGGTTGCGGCCGGGATGTCGACGGCGCTGGCCGACCGGGTGTTCTCGTTGATCTCGGTCCGGAACGGTCAAGCCGTCGTCCGTCTCGGCGCGAACTTGGGGCCCAACGAACGCATCCCGGTCGAGGCGATCGGCCAGATGGTCCTGACCTTGACCGAGACGCCGGGAGTTCGCAACGTCGTCTTCCGAGTCGGGACCGATCGAGTCGAGGTTCCACGGGGGAACGGTTCGCTCACTGCGGCACCGGTCACCCGATCCGACTACACCGCACTCGTGCGCCCGACGTGATGCGGGGCCCGACCGAATGCCGGTGCCCGCCCCGAGAGTCCGGGCGTGGCCTGAGAAAACGGGTCGCCCTGCCTATGCGGCCTCCGTCCATCAGCCCTACCCTGGACCGATGACTGCGATCGAGGCGCCTCCGGAAGGGCTCGGCTTCCCCGCCAAACCGCGCCTTCGAGGCCGGCTGCACCAGTTCACCTTCTTCGCGAGCATCCCCGCCGGCGTGATCATCGTGCTGCTCGCTCGCGGTGCGTCCGGCTACGTGGCGGCCTCGCTCTATGCCGCGTCCGTCGCCGCGCTGTTCGGCACGTCGGCCGCCTATCACCGGGGGCGTTGGTCTCCGGCCACCCGCCTGCGGATGCAGCAGGCCGACCACGCAATGATCTTCGTCCTCATCGCGGGTTCGTACACGCCCATCACCTTGCTGGCACTGCGCCCCGCGTGGGGGATCACGCTGCTTGCGATGGCGTGGACCGTCGCGGTCGTGGGGGTGACGCTCACCTTCACCAAATGGCACTTCATGGACCGCCACAGCGGCTATCTCTACGTGGCCTTCGGATGGGTCATGGTGGTGGCGCTGCCGGTCATCTTCGAGGCACTCTCGGCCACTCAACTGGTCCTGCTATTTGCCGGCGGCGTCTTCTACACCGTGGGCGCGATCTTCTTCGGGCTCGAACGACCTCGATTACGCCCGCAAACCTTCGGTTTTCACGAGATGTGGCACGTGATGACCGTGGCCGCGGCAGGCTGTCACTATGCGCTCATCGTGTCGCTGGTGCATGCCTGAGGGCCACGGTCGGTGGGTATTCGACGCCGCTGCGTCGTGGTGCCACAATGTCCCCGCCCGTTGACTCTGGGGGGTCGCAATGGTGTCGGTACTGATGATCGCGGGGTTCGTCGTCGGTGCCGACGGTGTGCTGTGGTTCGCGGTCGATTCCGCGCGGATTCCTTCCATGATCTGGTACTGATCCGGCTACTCACGACCCGGTTGGTGGGGCGCGATGATGCTGTGCTTGCTGGCATTCGGGTACCCCGCGGTCATCGCCGCAGTGGCCTGGCGGTTCAGTGAAGCCCGCAAGGCACTCAACCTCGAGTACAACGACGTCCGTCAGCAGGGTCGTGCCGCTCGAGAGGCGCGTCTCGGTCGCTCGCCCGGCTCAGTCGCGTAAGGGCCGGCGCCGGGCGCGTCCGGCCGGCTCATCGGGCACTGGGTGTCCGTTCGTCGAGTCCCCAGGGTGACCCGTAGGCGGTCAGCAGGTCCAGGAACGGGACCGCGTCGAACGCCTCCGGGCCGAAAACACCGGCGCCCGACCAGGTGCCCGCGGCGATCAGCTCGAGGGCGATCACCGGGTTGATCGCGGTCTGCCAGACCACGGCTTGGTGCCCGTACTCGGCCATGCACCAGTCGTTGTCCGCGACGTGATGGAGGTACACCTCACGAGGTGCCCCGTCGGGGC
>JAENVU010000011.1 GCA_016650415.1 Acidimicrobiia bacterium | reverse complement strand
GTTCCGCTCGCGGCGCGGGCACCGGCGCCGGTGCGGGCGCGGGGGCCGCGGCGCGTGACGGGGGCCGAGTCGGGACCTTGCGAGCCCCGGGTTTCGAGACTGCCTTCTGGCCCGACGCGGCCGCGGCCGCACCGGTCGCGGCCGGCACTGTGCGGTTCCTCGGCGGGGCCGGTTGCACCGAGCGTCGCGCCCACCACGCCGGACCGTCGATGAACGCCGTGGCGAGGATGGTGGCGAACAAGCCCCAGATGGGCACGAGGATGAAGAGCCGGAAGTAGGTCCCAAATCCCTTGTCGATCATGGAGTCCAGGAGTTGCTGGCTCCCCGCGATGCCGGTCCATTTGGCGAAGCTCCGCACGATGAACGCTGACAGGACGAACGCGACCAACCAGAGGATGATGCGGATGGGAAGCCGCATGGGCTCGCCCGACGGTCGCCAGTCCTTGATGCTCGATCGGGACGACGCGGCTGCGTTGCGGGGCCGACCGGCGGCTGGGCGCGTCGCTCCATCTGCGCGCGCGGTGCGCGGCGTGGCCGGACGAGACGGGGAAACGGGAGCGGCGCCGGTGCGGAACTGACCCGGGACCTTCAGCTGACGCGAACAGCGCGCGCAGGGGAAGACCGGGGTGTCGGCGACCGCGTCCAGGCGGTGCTTGAACCCACACGCCGGACACTGCAATGCCGGCGCCATCAGGAGGACTCCCCCGCGATCGCCTGGGAGAGCGCGATCCAACGGTCCAACACCGCGGTCGCCCGACCGTCATCGATGGCGGCGGCGGCCAGGCGAACCCCTTCGACCCAGGATTCGGCGACCTCGGCCACCTGCAAGGCGGCCGATGCGTTCAACAAGGCGACGTCGCGGCGAGGGCCTTCGTCACCGGTCAGTACCCCGCGCAGGATCGCGGCATTGGTCGTGGCATCACCCCCGCGCAGGTCATCGCCCGACGCGCGTGGCAACCCGAACTCGATCGGCTCGATGGATTCGCGCGTCAGTTCCCCGTCGCGGACGTGAATCGCGGTCGACGTGTCCAACGTGGTCAGCTCGTCGAGACCGTCGTGGCCGAAGAAGACCATCGCGCGGGTCGCGCCGAGTTCTGCCAGCGTTGCCGCCACTCGTTCGGCCATTGCGGGGTCGCCCACACCCACCACTTGCCGCTTGACCCCCGCGGGGTTCGCGAGCGGACCGAGGAAGTTGAAGGTCGTGGGCACGCCGATCTGGCTCCGGGCCGGGCCCGCGAATCGCATCGCCGGGTGGAACTTCTGTGCGAAGCAGAAACCCATTCCGACCTCGTCGATACACCGGGCCACCCCGGGCCCGTCGAGATCGATCACGACTCCGAGTGCTTCGAGGACATCGGCCGAACCGCAGGCCGAGGAGGCGGCACGATTGCCGTGCTTCGCGACACGCACACCGACGCCGGCGGCGATGAGCGCGGCGGTCGTGGAGATGTTGAACGTGTGCGATCGGTCACCACCGGTGCCACACGTGTCGATCAGCGGGCCGGCGTCGGCCTCGCTCGCCACGCTCACCGAACCCGAGTACCGCAACATCGTGCGGACCAACGTCGCGAGCTCGGTCGGCGTCTCTCCCTTGGCGCGGAGCGCGACGCCGAAGGCCGCGATCTGGGCGTCGGTGGCTTCGCCTTCGAGGATGGTGGCCATCGCCGCGTCGACGACGTCCGCATCGACATCGGTACGGCGCATGAGCGGAATCAGGATGTCGGGCCAGTTCACTCGACGGTCCGATCACTCATGGTGAGGATTCGGCCACCGAACGTCCGGCAGCCGCCGACCACGACCCCGGCCTGCTCCCGGGAGAGTTCGAAATCCATGAGGAATCGAGCCTACCGGTCACTCGCGTCCACGCCGGGGTTGTCTCGGTCGGATCCCAGGTTCAGTGCCCCAGCTCCGGATGGTGGACCGCGATCCACTCCGCTTCGAGCTCCCCCAAAGCGGACGACGGTGGGCCATTGACCCACGGCCAGAGTTCCTCGCCCACCGACCGCCAGTCGGCCGTCGCGCCGAGCTGGGCCAGCACCGCGAACAGACCCAGGTTCACTCGTTGCACGACGACGAAGGCCGGCGGCACGTTGGCATGGCGCATCACGTCGCCGTAGGGGCCGTTGACGTCGAAGAACCGGCGGACCGTCTCACTGGCGAACTCGCCGGTTATCGTGTGGCGACCACGCTCGCGCATGTGGGCGTAGAAGTGCCCGAAGTATTCGGTGACCGCCTCGTTGCTGACCGGCGCATCGGGTTGGAGAAACCCCGCCCGCTCCATCGCGAGGCGGAACTCGACGGGATCCGGATCGAGCACGATCGTTTCGATGAGCCGACGGATGAGGGCGATGTCGGGGGGCGCGAACGCCTTGACCAGGCCGAAATCGAGGAAGGTGACCCGACCGTCCGGCCGGAACAGGTAGTTGCCGGGGTGGGGATCCCCGTTGAACAGGTGCAGGCGGTAGAACGACCGGAACACGAAGCGGAAGATCGCTTCACCCGCGAGGTCGCGCTGTTCGGCCGGCCAGGTTTCGGCTTCGGAGAACCGCACGCCTTCGGCCAGCTCCGAGGTCAGCACGCTGGCCGTACTCAGCTGCGGAATCACCGAGGGGACGTGAATGAAGGGATGCGCCGCGTAGTAGTCGGCAAACTGCTGCTGACGCTGCGCTTCGAGTTCGTAGTCCAACTCCTCGCGCAGACGATCGCGCAGCTCGTCGACGAGCGGACCGGCCTCGAAGCCCGGGTAGGCACGACCGATACCGCCGAACAACAAGCCCACGTTGCCGAGATCGGACTCGACGGCTTCCGCGATACCCGGGTACTGGATCTTGACCGCGACGGCTCGACCATCGTGGGTCAGCGCCCGATGCACCTGGCCGATCGACGCGGCGGCAATCGGATCGGGGTCGAACCGGGCGAACACGGCGTCGGGCGGAGCGCCGAGTTGTTCCTCGATCACCCGGGCCGCGAGTTCCACGCTCATCGGCGGCGCGTCCTGCTGGAGTTGCGAGAGAACGGTGCGCACGTGCTCGGGCAGACCCTCATCGAGATAACTCACCATCTGGCCGAGCTTCATCAGCGCGCCCTTCATCGCCCCGAGTTCGCGGGCGATGTCCTCGGCGTGGCGCAACTCGACACTGCGGTCGATCGCCTCGCGACGGGCCGCCGATGCAAAGACGCTCTGGGCGCTGGCGACGGTGTGGCGGGCACCGGCCCGGGCCCCGAGGCGGGCCAAACGGACGTTGCGACCGACCGACGTTGCCGACACCACCGGTCCGGCGGTCGTCGCGGCCCGTCGGCGGGCGACGGCGGCGGCGGCAACACCTGCCACCGCCCCGATGCTGAATCCAACGGCAGCCGGGCGCTTCATCCGGGGGACGTTAGAACGCGCGTCGAGACGCGGCGGGGGGCACGCGTCTCGACGAGGTGAAGGTGGAAGAACGGTTGACGCCGAAGGCGCTATGCGGCGCGGCGCCGACGACGGATCAGCCGTCGCCGTTCGCGCGAACTCAAACCGCCCCAGACGCCGTGCTTCTCACGGACGGCAATCGCATGTTCGAGACACGCTTCGCGCACCGGGCACTGGAAACACACGGCCCGGGCCGGGTCCGACGCCCGCTCGTCTTCCTCTTCGAGTTCGGGATGGAAGATCGCCGGGTCGACACCGCGGCAGAGGGCAAGATCTCGCCAGTCTGAGACTGGGGCCAGAACCGTCATCGCAATCATGGAGTGCCTCATGGGGTCGTTCGGACGAACGGCGTCTTGTCGGCGCGTATTCCGGCGGACCTGAGTCGATTCCGGGGGGCCTGGGTCATCCGACCCGGGCCGGGCTCCTCGCACCGGCCTCTCGTAGGATCGCCGGCGATGGATTCCTCCCGGACTCGCGGTCAATTGATCGCGATCGCCATGGCCGTGGCCGTCACGATTCCGGGCCTCTTTCTGCGCATCACCGGCATCCACGGGACCGCGTGGGTCGACGCGATCCTGTTCGGAATGGCCGTGATCGGCTCGGCCTTTCTGCTGGCCTGGGCGGCCGAAGCCCTCCAACTCGATGTCTCCCAGGGTCTCGCGCTGGCCGTGCTGGCCTTGATCGCGGTGCTCCCGGAATACGCGGTCGACTTCGTCTTCACCTCCAAGGCGGGCACCAACCCCGACAAGTACGCACCGCTGGCCCTGGCCAACATGACCGGCGGCAACCGGCTCCTCATCGGTATCGGTTGGTCGATGGTCGTACTCCTCGCCGCGTGGCGCATGCGGCGCATCGCCCAGGACGACGGCTACGAGGGCGGACTCGACGAAGAGGTCTCCCTGACCCGTTCCCACTCGATCGAGATCGGGTTCCTCGCGGTCGCGACGCTCTACTCGCTCACCCTGCCGCTCAAACGCACGATCACGCTGACCGATGCGGTCGTGCTCGCGTCGCTCTTCCTCGCGTACATCGTGCGGGTGGCGCGAGCCCCGGCCGAGGAACCGCACCTGGTCGGGCCGGCCCAGTTCATCGGCGGGCTTCCCCGCCGGCAACGCCGCATCGTGGTCGGCCTGCTGCTCGTCTTCGCGGCCGGCGTGATCGTGTTGTGTGCCGAGGGGTTCGCCGAGTCGCTCGTCGAGACGGGCCAGGAGTTCGGCATCTCCCAGTTCCTGCTGGTGCAGTGGCTGGCGCCGCTCGCGTCGGAGGCACCCGAACTGCTCGTCGCGGGGCTGTTCGCGTGGCGGCTCAACACCGAGGCCGGTCTCGGCACCCTCGTGTCGTCGAAGGTGAACCAGTGGACCTTGCTGGTCGGGACGTTGCCGATCGTCTTCGCGGTCTCGTCGAGCTCGTGGCACGGCCTGCCGCTCGACACCCTCCAGCGCGAGGAGCTCTTCCTCACCGCGGCACAGTCGGCCTATGCGGTCGCAGTGCTCACGGACCGCACCATCTCGGTGAAGGAAGCGGCGACGTTGCTCGGGCTCTTCCTCTCCCAGTTCGTCCTGGGTGCCGTGTTGCCCGACGGGATTCACGAGGTGGAGCGCATCCTCGTCGGGTCCGTCTACCTGATCCTCGCTGCCGCCATCTTCTACGGGAAGCGGCGTACTCTGCGCGCCTTGCTCCGCGATGCGTTCCGCACCCCCCTCACCGAACTCGCCCGCGGCGACGCCCCCGAAATGGAGGCGACGCCGTGAGCCGTGCATCGGTCATCGATCGCAACGCCGTGGCGCGTGGCGCGGCGATCGGGGTGCTGCTCTTCGTGCCGCTCTCGGCGGCGCGCGTCGCGATCGACCGGAACGTCAAGGACTTCGATCACAGCGGGTGGGCGCCGGCATTCGCGATCGCACTCTTCACCGTCTACGTGGTGTCGGGTTTCGTGGCCGCGCGGATGGCGGCCGACGCCCCGTATTCCAATGGCATGATCGGCGCGATCGGCGCGTTCGTCGGCTGGATTCCGATCCGCATTCTCATCTGGGCGGTGCGCGACTCGACCCAGCCGTTGTTCACCGGCCGGAACCCGGCGCTGACCGTCGGCGGAATCTTCGGCCAGTTGATCTTCGCGGCGTTCTTCGGCGTGATCGGTGGCTACGTCGCGTCGCGTCGATCGCGCGCGGCAGTATCGGAGCCCGACTCCCCGGCGTGAAGGTCGGCAACGATCTCGGCGAAGTGACCGGGGTCGGGGGCGCGGTTGTTGACGAGGCTGACCGACCGCGAGATGCCGGCGAGGCGCGCGTTCAGTTTCTCGGCGATCTGGTGAGGCTCGCCCACCACCGCGATCGCGTCGATGAGGTCATCGGGGATCAGTTCGCTCATCTCCGTCCAGCGGTTCTCTCTCGCCATTGTGCGCAAGGTCGGGTGCAGGTCGCCGTAGCCCTCGAGTGAGAAGACCGGCGCGTAGGCGGGTGTCGAACCGTAGAACGCGAGTTGTTCGCGGACCGCGTCCCGACTGCGGGTGAACTCGGCGTCGTCGCGACCGGTGACGACGATCGTGACGCACACGATCTCGATCTCACTCGGGTCGCGTCCCGCTCGACCGGCGCCCGCCGCGATCGCCGGCAGGGTGATCTCCTGAAGCGAACGGCGCGTGTTGACCGGATGCACCAGGAAGCCGTCGGCCACTTCCCCGGCGACCGCGGTCATCTTCGGTCCGACCCCCGCGGTGAGGATCCGCGGCGGGCCGAACGGGTTCGGTCCGGGGTCGAAGGCGGGGATCATCCGGGTGTGGGTGGAGAACTCGCCGCGGAAGTCGAGTGGTGTCCCCTGCTCCCAGGCGTCCCAGATCGCGCGGATCGCCAGCACGTTCTCCCGGAGGCGTTCCGCGGGGCGTGACCACGGCATCGAGAACCGCTGCTCGATGTGCGGCCGCACCTGCGATCCGATCCCGAGCACGAACCGTCCGCCGGTCACCGTTTGCAGATCCCAGCCGACGTTGGCCAAGGTCATGGGTGTCCGGGCGAATGCGATCGCGATGGCGGTGCCGAGCTCGATCGTGGTGGTGTGCTCGGCCGCGACCGCGAGCGGGACGAAGGGGTCGTGTTTGGCCTCGAAGGAGAAGGCCCGGTCGTACCCGACCGCTTCCAACTCCCGATAGATCGTGCGGGCCTGGGTGAGATCGTCGGTCGGCACGGTCACCGACACGTGCCACGGCCGGTCCGAGCCGGGGGTGGGTTCGGCTTCGCTCACCCCCCACGTTGGCATACGTGCCACACTCGCGGTGCGGTGGTGAGCCGGCTGGGTGGTCGCGTACGGGCTTGACCCGTCCGAGGAACGTCCGGACTCCACAGGGCAAAGTGCTGGGTAACACCCAGTCGGGGTGACCCGCAGGAAAGTGCCACAGAAAACAGACCGCCGATGGCGGAGCGGCTGCTCCGCACAGGCAAGGTTGCAACGGTGCGGTAAGAGCGCACCAGCGTCCGGGGTGACTCGGACGGCTAGGTAAACCCCACTTGGAGCAAGGTCAGACAGGGAGCGGGCGGCCCGTTCAACTCCCGGGTAGACCGCAAGAGTCGTCGGGTAACCGCCGACCGAGATGGATGACCATCC
>JAENVU010000010.1 GCA_016650415.1 Acidimicrobiia bacterium | reverse complement strand
GGCACCCACGTGCATCACCCCGCTATTCACGCTGATCAAGCCGGTTGCACCGCTCAAGACCACGAGACTCGCCGGCCAGGTACCACCGGCCGCGTTCTGCGCTCGGATCCCGGCGGTGCGCCAGGCCGCGACCAGATCCTCGGTCACGTCGATGTCCCCCGGTCCCCCGGTGAGCACGACGTCGAGACCCCGGTCGTTCAGCGCACGGGCGAGTTCCGACCAGTTCGCGATCGGCCAGGACCGTTCCTCGAAGTTCGCGCCACCCGGCCAGAGGTGCAACGCGACGTACGGGGCCACGAACAGCGTCGTCCGGTCCGCCGGGGTGCCGAGCATCGGTTCCGACCTCGACTGAACACCGAGCGTGGCCACGAGGCGGCGATCGTTCTCGATCTCGTGATCGGTCTGGTGGTCCACCACGATGTCGTGACCGAAATGCCGGTGTTGACCGGCGGTCCGCAACCCGATGGTGACCTTCGCGCCCGACAGTGCGGCGAGCACCGCATCGAAGCGTCGCCATGCGCTGAGATCCACCACGACGTCGCACTGCTCGGCCCGAACCGCGCGCACCGCAGTAGGGAGCTGGCGGACCGGCAACTCGACGACCGTGTCCGGTGTGGTCAACAGCCGAGCAAAACTGGCGTTGTTCGCGGTGACGAACAGCACGATTCGGGCGCGCGGGTACGCAGCCCGGAGATCTCGGAGGATGCCCGTCGCGACCACGGTGTCGCCGATGCCGGCAGTCAGGAGGAGGCCGACCGTATGCCAATCGGAAGGAATCGCCCGCCGGCCCCGGACCCGCCGGACGACACCGAGGACGGCGACGATCGGGATGCCGACATATCGATCGAGGAACTTGAGCCGCGGATTGCCACGGTCGGATTGGAGCTGCTGGGGGCGGGTCACGGGGGCGGAGTCTTGCAGCCCGGCCGCGGATCGGCGTTGACCCTCCATTGACCAATAGGCTGGCTCGTTCATGACGGTTCACCACGAAGTCTTCACGCTCGACACCGTTGCCGACGGCGAAGTGATCGACATCACCGATCTGGCGCAGAAATCGCTGGCGAACAGCGCCGTGGCGGAGGGCATCGCCACGGTGTTCGTCGCTCACAGCACGTGCGGCGTCACCGTGATCGAGGCCGAGCCGGGCTGCAATGCCGATCTGAACACCGTGATGGAGCGCATCGCGCCGGAATCGGACCCGTGGGAACACAACGAACGCAATGCCGACACCAACGGGCACAGTCACGCTCGGGCCGGGCTGATCGGCCCGTCGGTCACGATCCCGATCTCCGCGTCCGAGTTGATGCTCGGCGTGTGGCAGCGGATCGTCTGCGTCGACTTCGACGATCGGCCCCGCAGTCGCCGCCTCGTCGTCACCGTCTTCGGCGACTAAAGCGCCGGCAACGTTTCGATGCGGTCGCCGCTGGCGCCGCACCAGCGACAGGCGACCGACTCGGTGTCCTCCGCCAGGATGTCGACCGACTCGATCTCGACCTCGCCGCCGACGGTGAAGTGACGGAACTCCTTCGTCCGCCGGGTCACGGTCACGTCGAATCGGGTGAGGTTCCCGCACCCATCGCAGCGATACCGCACGGCACTCGCTTCCACGCCTGATCCCCCGTTCATCGCTCGCCCGGCATCGGCGCCGATCCTACCGACGCACCCGTGCGAACTCGGGTCCGAACCGGCATCTCATCACACATCCGCGCGTGACGAACATCTGTTCGTCTAGGCTCGCCGGCGTGCTTTCCTCCGCGCGTCAGGCCAGCTTCGACGACCTGGGATGTCCGCTCTCCGCGGTCACCTTCGTCGTCCTCGATCTGGAGACGACGGGCGGGTCGCCGGCCGAATGTGCGATCACCGAGGTCGGCGCGGTCAGGTACCGCGGCGGCGAACGCCTCGGCACGTTCGAGACCTTGGTCAATCCCGGCGTTCCCCTCCCCCCGTTCATCACGGTACTCACGGGCATCACCGAATCGATGCTGATCCCGGCGCCGCCGATCGAAGAAGTCCTTCCCCCCTTGCTCGAGTTCCTCGACGGAGCCGTCATCGTCGGTCACAACATCCGCTTCGACATCTCGTTCCTCGACGCGGCACTCACCGAACACGGATACCCGAAGCTCGCCCACCGGCGCGTCGACACGTTGGGGCTCGCGCGCCGCCTGGTTCGCGATGAAGTCCCCGACCTCAAACTGGGAACCCTCGCGCGCCATCTCCGGGTCGCGGTCGAACCGTGCCACCGTGCCTTCGCCGACGCCGACGCCACCGCGGAGGTCCTCCACGCGCTCTTGGAACGAGCCGGAACCTTCGGTGTGCTCGGGCTCGACGATCTCCTCGCGCTCCCCACTATTCGCGCGCACCCGTCGGCCAGCAAGTTGGGCTTGACGGCCAAGCTCCCCCGCTCGCCCGGCGTCTACCTCATGAAGGATCGCGGCGGACGCGTGCTCTACGTCGGCAAGGCGACGAACCTGCGCTCCCGGGTCCGCTCCTACTTCGGCGGCGACGACCGCAAGAAGGTTCCGCAACTACTCCGCGAGACCGAGGCGATCGACTGGATCGAGTGCAATCACGAACTCGAAGCGGCGGTGCGGGAACTGCGGCTGATCCACGAGTTGGAACCGCGCTTCAATCAGCAAGGCAAGCGATGGCGATCAACCGCATATCTGAAGTTGACCCTGGCCGAGCGGTTCCCGCGTCTCGCGGTCGTCCGATCGGTGAAGGACGACGGCGCCCTGTATCTCGGTCCGTTCTCGTCGACGCGAGCCGCGCACACCGTGCGCGAAGGCATCGAATCCGCGGCGGCGTTGCGGCGGTGCACGAGCCGCAT
>JAENVU010000009.1 GCA_016650415.1 Acidimicrobiia bacterium | reverse complement strand
CGGTTCTCGAAGACGAGGACGTACGCGACCTCGTCGCGGGCCATGAGTGCTTCGGTCCGCTCCGCCCAGAGATCCACCACGGCCCGCGCGCCGTCCACGCCGAGGCTCGCCATCGATCCGGTGTGGTCGGGGGTGTAGAGCACGACCTCGGCCCCGCCGCGCGGTGGGCGAGCCAGGAAGAGTTCGCCGTCGGCGCCGTCGGGAAAATCGACGGGTGGTCCGGGGACGAGCGGCGGCCAGCGGTTGGGAAACGCGCGCACTGAATACGGTTCGGGTGCCTCGAGCCCGCCGACGCAGAACGGGCACCCCTCGGTCGGGTGGTTCGGCCGGTCCTGGCGCGCACCCACGATCGCGACCCATTCGTTCGTCAGCGGATCGCGTCGGAACTCGTGATCGCTCACAGGTCTCGGAGTTGGGGGAGCACTTCGGCGGCGAAGCTGTCGAGTCCGTCGAGGTCGAACGGAGCCCGCATCGCCAGGATCAACCAGTCGGCGCCGGCTTCGCCGTACGCGCCGACCCGATCCACGATCTCGCCGATCGAGCCCTGGAGCACGCCGGGCGACACGAACTTCGCCATCCTCGCGAACTGGGCTTCCAGGTCGCCGGGTCGCATCGCGAGCCCGACGTTGGCGGCCCGCTCGATCGTGCCGGGGTCCCGCCCGACGGTGGCGCAATGCTGGTTCAACACGCGGTTCTTGTGGGCGAAGGTCTCCGGCGCGAGGAAGGGCACGTTCCAGCCGTCGGCGTGCTCCGCGGCGATGCGCAGGGTGACCTTCTCGCCGCCACCACCGACCCAGATGGGCAGCCGCGCTTGGATCGGCTTCGGCTCACATTGGGCGTCGGTCATCGTGAAGAACTCGCCCGCGAAGTTCGTGTGTGACTCGGTGAGGAGCCTTCGCACGCATTGGATCGCCTCGTTGACCTGTCGGAGGCGGATCCCCGGCCCGGGGAATGGGATTCCGTACGCGGCGTACTCGGCTTTCATCCAGCCACCGCCGAGCCCGAGTGTGACCCGACCGTTCGCGATCTGATCCAGGGTTGCCATCGCGTTCGCGATGACGGCGGGATGTCGGTACCCGACCGAGTAGACGAGACTGCCGCATCGCACCGTGCTCGTGGCCGCGGCGAGCGCGGCGTGGGACGCCACCGCCTCGAGACAATGGGGATTCCCGGTGTTGTCGGCCGCGTAGAAGTGATCCCAGATCGAGATCCATTCGAAGCCGTGCGCTTCGATGCGGCGCCACAGCGCCTGCAACTCGGCGATCGAGGTGTTCTGGAGGCCGGTATGAACGCCGAATCGCACGGTCGCGGACTCTATCGGCCGGACCGTCGACGCCCCCGCCCCCCACCTTTTCCCGCTTCTGGCCCTGCGGACCGGGCCGCTCGGGCCACGGCTGCGCCACGCGGTCGGTTCTCCGGGTTCGGGTCGGTGCCCTATCGGCGCAGCCTCCTAGTGTGGCCGGGTGCTGACGATTGAGCAGATGCCGAAGTTGTCCGACCCGGTGCTCGTCGTCTCGTTCACCGGCTGGGTCGATGGCGGGCTGGCCGGAGCCGGTGCGGCGGCGGTGTTACGGGAGCAGCTGGGTTCGGCGCGCACCTGCGCGCAGTTCGACCTCGCCGACTACGTCGACCTCCAGCAGACTCGACCGACCGTCAGCCTCGTCGACGGAGAAACGCGGCGGGTGCACTGGCCGACCATCGAGATCGTCGCCGGGATCGCCGGACGTGACGTGCTCTTGGCCACCGGTCCCGAGCCGTCGCTGCGCTGGCACGATGTTTCGGCCGAACTGGTGGAGTTCGCCCAGACCGTCGGCGTCAAGGACGCCGTGTGCATGGGCGGCATGCCCTCCCCGGTGTCGCACCGTCGCCCGATCGTGGTGCAGGCCACGGCATCGAGCCGCTCCTTGGCGCAGGAGGTTGGCGCATTGCGCGCCGACTACCTCGGGCCCACAGGAATCCAGACGGTGCTCCAAGTCGCGCTTGGCGATGCCGGGATCCCCACACTCGGGCTCTGGGCTCAGGTGCCGCACTACGTCGCCGGGACGCCATCACCGCCCGCCATCCGGGCGCTCCTCGAACGCTTGACCGAACTCACCCGAGTGGCGGTCGACGTGCGGGACCTCGACGAGCAGACCGACGCGTACAACGAGCAGGTGGAATCGGGGCTCGCGGAGCGTCCTGACGTCGCCGCGATGGTGCGCCAAATCGAGGAGACCGAGGAGCCGGAGGAACTGCCGTCCGGCGACGACCTCGCTCGCGAGATCGAACGCTTCCTCCGCGACGAGGACTAGCTACCCGGCCGAGCGAACGAGCGCGGTACGCATCGCGGCTTCGAAATCTCCGGTCAGGGTCAGCGAGCCCCGGAACGCTCGGTCGACTCCGGTGAAGCCGCCGTCGATGGGGAGGCCCGCGTGGTCGGGGGGACTTGAGAGGCCGGGCCGAGAGGCCCCGAACGCGATCGCTGTTCGACTCCACCTGGAGGGCACCCGGTAGCCTCGCCGATCCGAACCGATGGGGGGGAGACACGTGAGCGTCGTCAAGATCAATGCGATCTCGGTACCGGCCGATCGCGCCGACGAACTGGTGGCCCGGTTCGCCGCCCGCGCCGGTGAGGTGAGCGGGATGCCCGGCTTCGAGATGTTCGAACTGCTGCGGCCCAGCGACGACAAGGACACGTTCCTGGTGTACACACGCTGGCGTTCCGAAGAGGATTTCCAGGCCTGGATGAGCAGTGCGTCGTTCCAGCACGGCCACAAGCAGCACTCGGGCCAAGGTCCCGTGAGTACCAGCGCCGAGCTGTGGCAGTTCGACGTCGTCCAGCACGAAGACGCGCCGGCGTGAGCGAGCCCCTCATTCCGGATGCACCGATGCCGCGCGGGGCGAGCGGGGCCCGACCGGCCCGGCCCGCAGGGCCAAGAGGGGGATTGTCGTGAGCGCCGTCGCGGACCTCGTCGGGCCGGGCGGGCAGTACGAGATCGTCGTCGAGGACGTCCTCGGGGCGGATCTCCAGGTGTACAAGAACCGATTCGCCTCGATGCGCGATGTCATCGCGATCGGCGATGCGCGGGCCGATGTGGATTGGCTGGTCCAGGGTGATCGCCGCCTCACCTTCGGCGAGCACAACGCGCTCACCCGCAAGGTTGCGGTCGCGCTGACCGACCTGGGTGTCGAGCGCGGCGATCGCGTGGCGATCCTGACGGCCAATACCATCGAGTGGGTCGTGATGTTCTGGGCGTGCGCCGGGATGGGGGTTGCGGCCGTTCCCCTGAATGCGTGGTGGAAGGCCGAGGAACTCGAGTTCGCGTTGCGCGATTCCGGCGCCAAGGTGCTGTTCTGCGATCCCAAGCGATGGGCGATCGTCCACGACATCGTCGAGACGATCCCCACGCTCGAACACGTCTACGTGATGGATCTCGACGAGCCCGATGGCAAGGCCCAGCCGGGTGTCGACCTGCTCGCGCCGGAGGACCCGGGCGCGCTGCTCGACGTGACCGTCGAGGAAGACGACATCCTCGCGATCCTGTACACGTCGGGGACGACCGGCAAGCCGAAGGGCGCGACGATTACTCACCGCCAAGCGCTCGCCAACCTGATGAACCTTGCGTTGGGAAGCCAGGCCAACGCGGCGATGGGCAAAGGGGAGCAACGCACCGAGCACCAAGCAGCCGCGCTCCTGATCGTGCCGCTCTTTCATGTGACCGGCACCTGCTCCACGATGATCGTGGCCTACGCGGGCGGATCGAAGTTGGTCCTGATGCCGCCGGGGCGGTTCGACGCAGACCACGCCATGGCCACGATCGAACGCGAGAAGGTCAGCTCCATCGGTGGTGTGCCCACGGTGATGTGGCGAATCGTCGAAGCCGACAACTTCGCCGACTACGACCTGTCCAGCGTGACTCGAATCGGATACGGCGGCGCGCCCGCAGCCCCCGAACTGGTCGAACGCATCAAGGCGTCGTTCCCTCATGTGCGGTCGTCACTCTCGACCGCGTACGGCCTCACCGAGAGCGCATCGGTCGCGACCGCGATCTCGGGTGATGAGTACTTCGCCCGTCCGGATTCGGTCGGCCGGCCGGTGCCCACGGTCGAGGCCATGGTGATCGACGACGAAGGCACGCCGCAGCCGGCGAACACGACCGGCGAACTCGCGTTGCGGGGCCCGACGATCATGATGCGCGGCTACTGGAATCGGGCCGATGCCACGGACGCGGTGTTCCTGCCCGGGGGCTGGTTCCGGACCGGGGACATCGCCCGCATCGACGACGACGGCTTCGTCTATCTGGTCGACCGGGCCAAGGACATGATCATCCGCGCCGGGGAGAACGTCTATTGCGTGGAGGTCGAGCACATCCTCCACGACCACCCCGACGTGCTCGACGCCGCGCTGGTGGGCGTGCCGCATCGCACGTTGGGCGAAGAAGTGAAGGCGGTGGTGCAACTGCGGAAGGGCTCGACGGCGACCGTCGAAGACATTCGTTCCCATTGCGCGCAGCACCTTGCCGGGTTCAAGGTGCCCGAGTACGTCGAGTTCCGCGAGGAGCCGCTGCCGCGGAACCCGGCGGGCAAGATCCTCAAACAACTGCTGCGCGGCGATGCTGCGGCGTCGGCGTTCTCCGAAGCGGCGGCCGATGACGCGGTTCTCTGACGGAGCGAGATCATGACCACGGTGTTCGACATCCACCACGCGTGGGGATACGTGTCGATCGTGGTCAATGGTCTCGCCGGGCTCTACTGCCTGGTCGCCTGGCGGTGGTCGCGCTTCCGGGGCAAGCCGGTCTGGGTGGTGACGACGGTTGCCGAAGTTGCGATCCTCGTGCAGGTGCTCCTCGGCACGATTCTCGTTGCGGGCGACGAGAGTTACCGCAAGAGCGTGCCGCGCTTCCACATGTTCTATGGATTCGTGATCTTCCTCACCATCGGGTTGCTCTACCAGTACCGCGACCAGATGCGAGGCCGGTTGGAGCTGCTCTACGGCCTCGGCGGGCTCTTCATCATGGGCCTCGGCATCCGCGCCGTGCTCCAGGTGTCCGCGTGAGTCGGGCCCGACCGGCCCGGCCCGCAGGGCCAAGAGGGGGAGTGGCGTGAGCGACGCTGGTGTGACGCGGACCCGGGTGATGGTGCTCTTCGGCGGGCGATCCGCGGAACACGACGTGTCGCGGGTGACGGCAGCCGCGGTCGCGAAGGCGCTCGATCCGGACCGCTACGACGTGATCCCGGTGGCGATCACCACCGACGGTCAGTGGCACGCGGCCGAGGATGCCGCAGCGTTGTTGGCGGCCGGACCGGAGCTACTGCCGACGGCCTTTCCGGTGGAGGGTCCGGAGCTGGAATCTTTGGGGACGGTCGTCGCGACCTCAGGCCGCCGCGGGCTCGATGTCGATGTCGTGCTGCCGCTGCTCCACGGGCCGTTCGGTGAGGATGGCACGGTGCAGGGCCTGCTCGAACTGGCCGACCTCCCGTACGTGGGCTCGGGCGTGCTCGGCTCCGCGGTCGGGATGCACAAGGGTGCGATGAAGCAGATGTTCAAGGCAGCGGGGATCCCTCAGTGCGCCTTCCTCGAGTTCCGCGAGGGTCAGGACCTCGCGGCGTTCCGCGCCCGGGTGATCTCCGAGTTGGGACTGCCGTGCTTCGTGAAGCCGGCGAACATGGGCTCGTCGGTCGGGGTGAGCAAGGCCCATACCGAGGCGGAGCTCGACGCCGCGATCGCGTTGGCGCTCACCTACGACGAAGAGATCCTGGCCGAGGAGATGGTCACCGGTCGTGAGATCGAGGTCGCAGTCTTGGGTTCACTTCATCCCGAGGCCTCTCTTCCCGGCGAGGTGGTGCCGGGGGCCGAGTTCTACTCGTACGCCGACAAGTACGAGGACGGTGCGGCGCAACTCTTGGCGCCGGCACCGCTCTCCGATGCCGCGACCGAGGAAGTGCGCGCGCTGGCCCTGCGCGCGTTCACCGCGTGTCGCTGCGACGGCATGGCCCGCGTGGACTGCTTCTACGACGAAGGCGGCCGGGGATTCCTGCTCAACGAAGTGAACACGATTCCCGGTTTCACCCCGATCTCGATGTACCCGAAGCTGTGGGAGGTGAGTGGCGTGCCCTATCCCGCGCTGCTCGACCGCCTCATCGAACTGGCGATCGAACGCCACGATCGCCGTACAGCCCGCGCGGGCCGTCAACGCTGATCACGGGATGATGGCGCTCGTCGCGCGGATGTCGCGCGACGAGCGGCCGATGCGGACTTCGAACGGTCCGGGCAGCAGCTGCCAGCCGTCGCGCCATTCGCTGAAGCAACGGTCGTCGAGGTCGAACTCGGCCGTGACCGTGGCTCCCGGTGCGATCGTGATCTTCTCGAAGCGGCGCAACTCTTGTTCGGGCCGGGTGGCCGGCGCGGTGGTCGGGTGCACGTAGACCTGGACGACCTCGGATCCCGCCCGAGTCCCCGTGTTGGTGACGTCGATGCGCACGGTGCGACCGTCGAGGGCGATGGCTCCGTATTCGAACGTCGTGTACGAGAGGCCGTGACCGAAGCAGAAGCGCGGTTCGATGCCCGCGCGGTCGTACCCCCGATATCCCATGAGGAGCCCGTCGGCGTACGCGACGTGACCGTCGGTGCCCGGATAGGTCGGGTGGGACGGCGCGTCCTCGACCCGCACCGGGAATGTCGTCGGGAGACGGCCGCCGGGATCGCGGAGGCCGAGGAGCACGTCGGCGAGCGCGTTGCCCCATTCCTCGCCGGGCAGCCAGCACTGCAGCACGGCGGCGGGTTCGTCGGCCCACTCCATCGAGACCGGTGACCCGGCGTTGACACACACGATCGTGCGCGGGTTCACGACCACGACGGCGCGCACCATTGCGTCCTGATCGCCCGGCAATGCCATCGAAGGTCGGTCCTTGCCTTCGGTGTCGAGGGTCGGTCCGGTGCCGACCACGACGATCGCGACGTCGGCCGCGGCCGCGGCCGCCGCGGCATCGGCGAGCGCCGTTGCGGGGGTCGGTGCCGCCGCGCCGAGCTCGAACCCACTGACCATGGCCCGGGAGCCGCCCGAGAACTCGATGTCGATGGGGTAGTCGCGATCCGCCTCCATCACGCGGGTCGTCCGGATCTCTTGGCTGCCGAATCCGAAGAACGATGTACCGGGCTCGCGATCGCTCCAGGCGTCGAGCAGCGTCTCGTCGTCGAGCCGCACTCGACACGCGGCCGTGGTGCTGAGTCCGAACGTCCACTCGCTCGATTCCCGGACCCGGACCACGCCCGAGAGTCGCGCCGAGAATTCGCGCGGGTTCACGTCGTCGTGGAATTCGCCGAGCCACATCGCCCGGCCCGTGCGCAGGGTCGTCTGGTGGGCGGCGTCCCCCGAGGCATCCGCGGTGGCGAAGACGTCCATGGTCAGCCGGCCCGCGAGCACCGATTCGTCCATGACCGGGATGGTGTCGGTCGCCGCGGGACCGCGAACGAAGCTCAGTGCGGTCTTCGTCCCGAGTGCCGCGGTGAGACCGACCCGAGGAGTCACGGGCGGATGCGGGTCCAGGGCGGCGCTGCCCCCGCCCATGATCCAGGCGGTGTCGGCGGCGGTGCCGATCAGCGCGACGGAATCCAGCGCGCTCGAATCGAGTGGGAGGACACCGTCGTTCCGGAGGAGGACGAAGCTCGCGGCCGCCGCCTCACGGATGAGTGCCCGATGACGGGAGTCGTCATGCGAGCCGGGCTCGTCGTGGCCGAGACCGTCGTTGGCACCGGTGCGGTCCGCGAGCACTCGCAGTCGTTCGACCTTCTCGGCGACGACCGCCTCGGTGACGCTTCCGTTGGTCACGGCGTCGACCAGCGCCGGGCCGAACCATTGCGGCGGTCCCGGCATCTCGAGGTCGAGTCCGGCGTTCGCGGCCGCCGCGGTGCTGTGGGTTCCGAACCAGTCGGAGATGACGAAGCCGTCGAAGCCCCACTCGTCTCGGAGCACCGTGGTGAGCAGCCATTCGTGCTCGCTGCAGTAGGTGCCGTTGAGCCGGTTGTAGGCGCTCATGATTCCCCAGGCGCCCCCTTCGGTGACCGCAGCCTCGAAGGGAACGAGATACAGCTCGCGCAGGGTGGCCTCGTCGACGTCGGAACTGATCGTCATGCGTTCGAACTCGGAGTCGTTCGCGACGAAGTGCTTGACAGTCGTGCCGACGCCGACCGATTGCACCCCGCGCACGAAACCGACCGCGAGCTGTGCGGTCAGGTACGGGTCCTCGGAGTAGCACTCGAAGTTGCGCCCCGCGAGCGGATGACGATGCAGGTTCACCGTCGGTGCCAGGAGGACGTGAGCTCCCTTGGTGCGGGCTTCCTCGCCGATGGCGACCCCGACGGCCTCGACGAGGGCCGGGTCCCACGTCGCGCCCAATGCGGTGCCGCAGGGAAAGCACGCGCTGGGGACACCCGTGAAGCTCGGGCCCCGGGCGCCGTTCGGGCCGTCGGTGACCCGGAGCGGCGCAAGACCGTGCTCCGGAATGCCCGGGGTGTTCCAGAGATCGATGCCCGCGACGGCCGCGGCCATCTGCTCGATGCCCGGTCGCGACGACGTGTCAGTCATCGCCGTTGTCTACCCCAGGCGGGATTCGAGCGCGTCCAACTCCGCGACGAGTTCGGCCGGCAGGTGCGAGCCGAACGCCTCGAAGTGACCGCGGGTGCTCGCGCATTCCTGCTTCCACTGCTCGGGGTCGACGACCAAGGCCGCGGCCACGTCGCTGGCCGAGAGATCGAGACCCGTGAGGTCGAGGTCCTCCGGAGCGGGCACGACGCCGATCGGAGTCTCCTCGCCGTTGGTCGTGCCTTCGAGTCGGCCGACGATCCACGCCAACACGCGCGAGTTCTCGCCGTAACCGGGCCAGATGAACCTGCCGTCGGCATCCTTGCGGAACCAGTTGACGCCGTAGATGCGCGGGAGCTTGGCCTCGTCGGTGTGGTCGGTCATCGAGAGCCAGTGCGCGAAGTAGTCACCCATGTGGTAGCCGCAGAACGGCAGCATCGCGAACGGGTCGTGGCGGAGATCACCGATCCCGCCGAACGCGGCGGCGGTCTTCTCGGAGCCCATCGTGGCGCCGACGAACACGCCGTGGCGCCAGTCGCGCGACTCGTACACGAGGGGAACCGTGGTGGCGCGGCGACCGCCGAAGAGCACTGCCGAGATCGGCACGCCCTTCGGGTCTTCCCACTCGTCGGCGACGACCGGACACTGCGATGCCGGGGCGCAGAAGCGCGAGTTGGGGTGGGCCGCCGGGGTTTCGGACTCGGGCGTCCAGTCCTGGCGCTTCCAGTCGGTCAGGTGGGCCGGCGGCTCACCGTCCATGCCTTCCCACCAGACGTCGCCGTCATCGGTGAGGGCGACGTTGGTGAACACGGTGTTGCGGCCCAACGTGAGCATCGCGTTCGGGTTGGTCTCCATGTTGGTACCGGGCGCCACGCCGAAGAACCCGAACTCCGGGTTGATCGCGTGGAGGCGGCCGTCGGGACCGAACTTCATCCAGGCGATGTCGTCGCCGACGGTCTCGGCTTTCCAACCCGGAATCGACGGGATCAGCATGGCCAGGTTGGTCTTGCCACACGCCGACGGGAAGGCCGCGGCCACGTATTTGACCGTACCGGCCGGCGAGGTGAGCTTGAGGATCAGCATGTGCTCGGCGAGCCAACCCTCGTCCCGAGCGATGACCGAAGCGATCCGGAGTGCGAAACACTTCTTGCCGAGCAGGGCGTTGCCTCCGTAGCCGGATCCGTAGGACCAGATTTCCCTGGTCTCGGGGAAGTGCACGATCCACTTGTCGTCGGCGTTGCACGGCCAGGCGACGTCGGCCTCGCCCGGCGCGAGTGGGGCGCCGAGGGAGTGGACGCACGGCACGAACTCGCCGTCGTCGCCGAGCACGTCGAGCGCGGCCTGACCGGCGCGGGTCATCGTGCGCATGCTGACCGCGACGTACGGCGAGTCTGTGATCTCGACGCCGATGTAGGACAGCGGCGAGCCGAGCGGACCCATGCTGAACGGAACGACGTACATGGTGCGACCGGCCATCGCGCCGCTGAAGATGCCGTGGAGGATGCCGCGCATCTCGGCCGGATCCTTCCAGTTGTTCGTCGGCCCGGCGCCGTCCTCGGTCGCGGAGCAGATGAACGTGCGGTCCTCGACCCGGGCGACATCGGAGGGGTCGGTCGCAGCCCAGTACGAGTTCGGGCGCTTCTCGGGGTCGAGCGGCACGAAGGTGCCGGCATCGACGAGGCCCTGGCACAGCGCATCGGCTTCGGCCTCCGAGCCGTCGAACCAATGAATCGCGTCCGGTTGGAGCAGCTCGGCCATCTCCTCGACCCAGTCCAGCAGACGCTTGTGCTTGGTTGGCGCGTTCACGACGATCGACACGATTCACTCCTTCTTCCCCCGCGACTCCGCGAGAAGGGTGGGAAAAGTGTACCGACGACGTATTGCGACCTCTCCAATCGGCGCTCGGTCCGGCCCGCTCCGACCGCACGGGTCGGGGGCGGATCAGCGCGGGTCGAAGGTCTGGATCAGCCTGGCGAACCGGGTGTTTGCGGCGTCGGGCGTGCCGGCACTCACGGCCACGAGGAAGGTCTGGTCGCCGGTGTCGATGGACGAGGCCACGATGACCGGCTCGCCGGCCACGGTCACGCTCACCTGGTTGGCGCGGAAACCGTGCACGCTCAGCGGCGGGCCGGGTTTCGGAACCCGCCGAGTGCCGGCATCGCGGATCTGATCGCTCCAGAACAGCTCCGGGTCGACCTGAGGATCATGGGCGAGGTTCTGCAGTGGAACCACGAGCAGGGCTTCCCCGGTGGACGAGTCGGTGGCAACGAGGGGCGTTCCCCAGTTGGCACGGCGCAGCGCCGAGAACGAGTTGCCGGGGTCGGTCGCGACGATCCACTTCTGGGGCGCGGCGATGCCGACCCCGCTGCCGTCGATGACCTTCGTCCCCGCGGGCGCCGCCGCCGGCGGCCGACTGCCGAGCCGGCGGCTGGGATTGTCGTTCGTCAGGGCGATGGCCACGATGACCACCGTCCCGACGATCGCCGCGATCAGGAGCAGGGTGACCCAGCCGGATGCCTTGCGATACCAGGGGGTGACGACCATTCCGATCGGTGCGCTGCCGGCGATCGGCCGGGGTCGAACGTACGGGCTGGCCGGCGGCGAGCCGGGTCGGTATCGCTTCACCGGGACGGGCGTGACGCCCGCCACGCGCCCGGTTGCCGGCTCGGTGGTCTCGAATCGGTGCGGGTCGGCGATGGCACTGGTGTTGGTGCCCGAACTCCGTCCGGCAGGCGACGCCACCGTCGGTGGCTCGGCCACGAGTCGGGGGAGTGTCGCCCGAGTCGGCTGCGGGCCCGGCCGCGGCTTCGGCGGTGGCGGCGGTGTCGACGTTTCGTGTGCGGGTTCCGGGTCCGGTTCCGGAGCGGTCGCGGCTGTCCCTTCCGGTTCCGCCGGTTCCACTTCCGTATCGGCCTGTGCCCGTGCCGGCGCCGGGCTGACCGTGCCCGCCCGGGCCCGTCGGGGCTTGGGCGCGGCGTCGGTCGCACGGCCAGGGTCAGCGGGAGCGGCCGGCGCGGCGGGCGCGGGTGTCGGGTCGGACGCGGCCTCGACGGGCGGAGTTTCCATTCCGACCAGGTCGACGACTGTCGCGGGTTCCTCGACCTCTGGTTCCGGCGCCGGTTCGGGCTCGGGCTCCGGCGTCGCGGCGTCCGTTGCGGGCGGGGCAGTGTCGGCGGGTGTCGGTGGCGCGGGGGCCGGCGTCGTGCCCGAGGCCGTGGCGGGCGGTCGGCCGCTGCGAGTCGGGTGATCGTGGCCCGGGATGCCTTCGCTGACGACGTGTTCGGTCCAGCGGGTTCCGTCCCAAAAGCGAAGTTCGTGCCGACCCGATGGATCGCGATGCCAACCGGCGAGGGTGGCGTCGTCGTCGCGTTCCATCCGCTACCCCGAGACCCCTACACCTGAATGTCGGGCGGGAGGGCCATGTCCTGTTCCGCACCGCTGCGAACCGCAGTCGCGAACCCCGACGCATCGACGTCGAAGTTCACCCGCTGGCCCTGGCGCAGCATCCGGAAGATCGAGGCTTCGAGCGCGTTCGAGGCCAGGAGGAACTCGGTGCGGTCCTCGTCGTTCGTGACGAGGATGCCTTCACCCGTGCCGGGATCGAAACTCCGTACGACGCCCTGCATGACTACGGCTTCTGAACTTTGCCGGCCTTGATGCAGCTCGTGCAGACGTTGAGCCGCTGGGGGCTGCCGTTGACGACGGCGCGTACCCGTTGCACGTTCGGGTTCCAACGCCGGTTGGTCCGGCGGTGCGAGTGGCTCAGGCTCTTCCCGAAGATCGGGGATTTGCCGCAGAGCTCGCAGACGGATGCCATGGTGAAAAGTCCTCGACTCGATGCTTGAACGGGTGGATGAGGCGCCGCCCGACAACGGTGTCGCGGCCGCGCGCGGAAGAGCCCAAGATGGTAGCAGGGAGCCGCCGAAGTTGGTCAGTCGACGCCTACGATGCGTCGTCATGGCGGCACTCGAACATCTCGGAGCTCTCGACGTGCGCCGGGTCATCACCCGGTTCCGGGATGCGTTGCGGATACACCAGGAAGCGCTGAACCGCCTCAACGTGTACCCCGTACCCGACGGTGACACCGGCACCAACATGACGCTCACGGTCGAATCGGTGGTCCGGGAGCTGGAATCGGCCGAGGACATGAGCGAGGTCTGTCAGGCCATTTCGCACGGATCCCTTATGGGCGCCCGCGGGAACTCCGGGGTGATCCTCTCCCAGATCCTGCGGGGTTTGGCCGACACCTTCCGGTCCCAGGCGTCGGCCGGGCCGGCCGAACTGGTCGCCGGGCTGCGCACGGCGTCCGATGCGGCGTATCAAGCGGTGATGCGCCCGGTCGAGGGCACGATCCTCACCGTGGTCCGATGGTCGGCCGAGGCGGCCGAGGGCGCCCAGACCACCCCCGGGATCAGCCTGGTCGATCTCCTCGACGAAGCCGCGGCCGCAGCCCGGACCGCCGTGGCCCAGACGCCGGAGTTGCTGCCGGTGCTTCGCGATGCCGGGGTCGTCGATGCCGGCGGGCAGGGGTTCACCTTGCTCCTCGACGCGTTCCTGGAAGTCGTCGACGGTCGACCCCTTCCCGAGCCGACCGAACGCGCCGCGCCGAAGGTCGTCGAGTCCCATGCGGCGGCCGGCGATGTGTCCGCGCTGCGGTACGAGGTGATGTACCTCCTCGATGCGGTGGACGCGACGATCCCGGCGTTCAAGTCCTCATGGGCCGCGCTGGGCGACTCGATCGTGGTGGTGGGCGGCGACGGCCTCTGGAACTGTCACGTCCATACCGACGACATCGGCGGCGCGATCGAAGCCGGGATCGAGGCCGGCCGGCCCCGCCAGATTCGGGTGACGGACCTCCTCGAGCAGGTCGAGGAAGAGGCCTGGGTGCTCGACCAGGACGCCGCGCCGGTGGTGGTCGAGCACGCGCCTGAGGACATGGTCGAGACCGCGATCGTCGCGATCGCAGTCGGCGACGGTGTCCGGCGACTGCTGGCCAGCCTCGGCGTCCAGGAGATCGTGGCCGGCGGCCAGTCGATGAATCCCTCCACCGCCCAGATCCTCGAAGCGGTGGAACGTTGCCCGTCGGATTCGGTGATCATCCTGCCGAACAACAAGAACATCGTGCCCGTCGCGCGCCAAGTCGACGCGTTGACGGAGAAGTCGGTCGCAGTCGTGCCGACGCACTCGATGGTCGAGGCACTCGGCGCGCTCGTCGGCTACGACCCGGATGCGGGACTGCAGACGAACGTCGCGGCGCTCGCCGAGGCCGTGACCCGCACGGCGGCCGGTGAGGTGACGCAGTCGGTGCGCGACGCCGTGGCCGAGTGCGGACCGATCCGCAAGGGAGACTGGATCGCGATCAGCCGCGAAGGGATCTGCGTCGCCACGACCTCCGCCGCCGATGCCGCGTTCGCATTGTTGGACGTGCTCATCACCGAGGACTCGGAGATCGTGACCGTGCTTGTCGGCAACGACGCCCGCAATGCCGACACCCAACGCGTACGCGATCACATCGGGTTGCGTCATCCCGGCGTCGAGATCGAGGTACACGACGGCGGCCAACCGCTGTACCCATTCCTGATCGGAGTGGAGTAGTTCCCCACACACTGAGATCGCTCGGAGCCTCCTCGCTCGCCGAGGTCCCCGGAATCCCGGCGCGGATGCTTGAGAAGTTGGCCGCGATGGCGCCGCCGATCGAAAGCGTGCTCGATCTGCTGGGTCACTACCCCCGGCGCTACCACGACCGCACCCGGCAGGCGGAGATCGCGGATCTCGAAGTGGGCGAAGAAGCGACCATCGTCGCTGAGGTCCGCCGCGTGTCCGCCCGCGTCATCCGCAATCGAAAGAAGATGGTCGAGGCGGTCGTCGAGGATTCGAGCGGTCTGCTGAACCTCGTGTTCTTCAACCAGCCGTGGCGCGAGAAACAGATTCCCCCGGGGACCGAGATCGCGCTGTACGGAAAGCTCGAGGTGTACCGCGGGAAGCGCCAACTCACGAATCCGATCGTCGACGTACTGGGCCGAGCCGGTGACACCAAGACCGGCGTCGTCATGCCGATCTATCCGCAGTCGGGCAAGGCCGATGTGTCGTCCTGGGAGATCCAGCCGGTCGTCGCGCTCACGCTCGACTGGGTGGGTGAGCTGGCCGAGACCCTTCCCGAGTCGGTCCTCACCGAGCTGAAGCTCATCGACCGCACGACGGCCTATCGCGATATTCACGCGCCGGCCTCGGGCCGAGATGCGGCCAAGGCTCAGCGCCGGCTCCGCTTCGACGAGTTCCTCCGGATGCAGGTGGGCTTGGTCGCCCGCAAGCGCGCGCTCGAAGCCGAGGCATCGGGGATCGCCCACGATGTCGACGGCGAGCTGGTGCCGAGGTTCTTGGATGCGTTGCCGTTCGAGCTGACCGGCGATCAACACGCCGCCATCGATGCGATCACCGCCGATATGGCGAGCGCGGTGCCGATGCACCGGTTGCTCCAAGGTGAGGTCGGATCGGGCAAGACGTTGGTCGCGATCACCGCGCTGCTGATCGCCGTCCAGGGCGGCTACCAAGGCGCGTTGATGGCCCCGACCGAGGTGCTGGCCGAGCAGTTGCACGCCGTGGCCACGGACACACTCTCGACACTGGTCGTACCGAGCGAAGGCACCCTGTTGGCGGAACGGCCCGTGTCGGTCGCCTTGCTCACGAACAAGGTCGGTGCGCCGGAACGTCGACGGATCGCCGCCGGGCTGGGCTCGGGCGACATCGACATCGTGGTCGGCACCCACGCGCTGCTGTATGGCGACGCGCCGTTCACGAAGCTCGGGATCGTGGTCATCGACGAACAGCATCGGTTCGGTGTCGAGCAGCGGGCTCTGCTCCGCGGGCTGGGAGAGGCGCCCGACGTGTTGGTCATGACCGCGACGCCGATTCCGCGTACTGCCGCGATGCTCGTCTACGGCGATCTCGACCGCAGTGAGCTGCGGCAGATGCCGCCGGGCCGGACTCCGATCACGACCGAAGTCGTCGGACCGAGTCCTCACGATCGCCAGGCGGCCTACGACCGTCTGCGAGCCCAGGTGGCCGCAGGGCGCCAGGCGTACGTCGTGTGTCCGCTCGTGGAGGGATCGCCCAAGATCGAAGCCAAGGCCGCGACCGAGGAGTTCGAAGCGCTCTCGGGCGGCGAGTTGTACGGGCTCCGCCTCGGTCTGCTCCACGGCCAGATGAAGTCGGTGGAGAAGGAGGCGGCCATGGCTGCGTTCCGCGCGGGCGAGACGCAGGTCCTGGTGGCGACGACCGTGATCGAGGTCGGCGTGGACGTCCCGAACGCGACGGTCATGGTCGTCGAAGACGCCGACCGTTTCGGACTGTCGCAGCTCCACCAGTTGCGGGGTCGCGTCGGGCGGGGCGGCGGTGAATCGTGGTGCTATCTCTTCGCCGATCCGAACACACCCGACGGGAAGGCGCGAATGGCGGCGATGGTCGAATCGACCGACGGGTTCGTGCTGGCCGAGCGAGACCTGGAGATCCGCGGGTCGGGGCAGGTCTTCGGCGAGCGTCAGGCCGGGCTCGGTGATCTGAAACTCGGGAAACTGCCGCGTGACGAGAAGTACGTGCTCTTCGCACGGGAGGCGGCGGAAGAAATTCTCGACGCCGATCCCGGGTTGGCCCAGAATCGGGCGTTGGCCGAAGAAGTCGAAGACCTTCTCGGCGACGACGTCGAGTTCCTGTTCAAGAGCTAGGAGCATGTGATGCGTTGGTCTCCTCCGAGAACTCGGAACGCGCAAATGGGGGCGGGAACGCTGACGGGACTGGTGCTGGTCGCGGTGCTCGCCGCGTGCGGGTCGTCGAACCCGAACGCCGGTCCCAGCACGACCTCGGCGAGTACGTCTCCCGTGAGCCCCGGATCGTCGACGACCATTCCGGCGCCCGTCGTCGAGGGTCGGACCGCGTGGGTCGACGTGACCGACCGGTGGAAGGCACTGGCCCCGACGCCGTTCGATTCGAGCCCCGAGCAGGCCGCCGACGACCTCGCCGCGTTGTGGCGTGGCGGCGACACCTCCGAAGTCGGCCTCGTCGAGGTGGCTGCGGTGCAACGGGGGGAGCCGGCGATCATCGTGATCCGCGAGCGGGACATCCCCGACGACTCCGTCGCGGCGGTCGACTACGAAATCACGCTCCAACCGAGCGACGAAGGCTGGGTCCTGACCAAGGCGCGCGCACAGCGGTCGTGCCGGCGTGGCGTCTCGAGCACCGACGCGACGCTCTGCGTCTGAACACGACGATGCGCATGGTCATGGTCGGTGCCGGCGCAGTCGGGGGAGTGATCGCGGCTCGATTGATCGAGTCGGGTGCCGACGTTGCGTTGGTCGCTCGCGGCGCGCATGCCGAGGCCATGCGGCGTGACGGCCTCACGCTGATCGACCCGGACCGGACGATCACGGTTCCGGTCCGAGTGTTGAATCGCGTCGGAGATGTCGGTCTTCGCCCCGACGACCTGATCGGTCTGGCGGTCAAGGGACAGGACACCGAACCGGTGCTCGACGAGTTGGCGGGTCTCGATGTCGAGGCCCCGATCGCCTGCTTCCAGAACGGCGTGGCCAACGAGCGCAACGCGGCGCGACGATTCGCGACGGTGCTCGGCGTTGTTGTGATGTTGCCGGCAGTGCACCGCGTTCCCGGCCGGGTCGAGGCGTACTCGTCTCCGATCCCGGGACTGTTCGACGTCGGCCGGTATCCGTCCGGGTCCGATGCGGTCTGCGAGCGCCTCGTCGCGTTGCTGGCCGAGGCCGGCTTCGACGCCCGCGTCGTGCCCGACGTGATGCGGTGGAAGTACACCAAGCTCCTGATGAATGTCGGCAATGCGGTCGAGGCGCTCTGCGGGCTCGACCGCGACGGGATCGAACTCGTGGTGCGGGCGCGCAACGAGGCGCGCGAGGTGTTCGACCGCAGCGGCATCGAATACGCCACCGACGACGAAGAACGGGCCCGGCGCGGTTCGCTCCTCCAACCCGGGGAGATCGGCGGACACGCGCGGCCCGGCGGGTCGTCGTGGCAATCCCTGGCCCGCGGCACCGGCACGATCGAGGCCGAGTACCTCAATGGCGAGATCGTGCGGCTCGGCCGGAACCACGGTATTGCGACGCCGGTGAACGAGTTGGTGCTGCGCGAGGCCGTGGTCGCGGCGGCCGACCGCGTTCCGCCCGCGTCCGTCCCGGCCGCGACCCTGCTGGCTCGACTCGACGCGTCGCTCGGCTAGCCCGGGCGCTCGGCCGAGCGGGCGCGGTGACGTGCCAAGGCGATGGTGGCGAGCTCATGATGATTCGCATGCCAGTCATCGGCCGGGACCTCGTCGATGGGGCGATACCGCGCGTCGATGGACTCGTGAGAGATGACGATCTCACCAGGCGCGACGGTGCACAGAAAGACGATCGCGACCAGCCCGTGCGGACCGAACTGCGCATTGGCCGGGCGTCCGATCGCGTCGACCAGTTCGACGACGGTGGCGTCGAGTCCGACCTCCTCCGCGATCTCGCGCACGATCGTGTCGGCAGGAGTCTCACCGGGGTCGACGAAACCGCTGACGAGGCCCCACTTCCGGTCGTCGGAGCGGTGGACCAGCAGCACCCGCTCGTCGGCATCGAAAATCGCCGCGTCCGCCCCGATCTTCGCGGTGATGTATCCGGTTTCGCGAGTCAACCGGTCGCGGGTCTCCGGTTCGGGCAGATCCAGTGCCTCGGCGTACCCCTGGGTGGCAAGGCTGAGGAGTCGGGTGCAGCGCTCGCGGTCGTACGGATCGGTCGAGTAGTGCAGACCGGTCCGGGCGATGGCTTGGATCTCGTCGAGCAGTTCGAGGCGGTCGATCCGGTCATTCTTACGCAGGCTCGGAGGCCACCGTGACCAAACGGTCCAAGCCGAGGCCGCTCGTCAGCAGCCGCTCCTTGCGGTTCTCGAGGAGTTGCGCGGTCCAATCGGTGAAGCCGCCGTCGCCGATCTCCACCTCGTCGGGTCCGGGGCGAACGATGACCTTGAAGCAGAGGTCGCGGTAGTACCCACGACCGGCCTCCCGCCCCGGATCGTCGGCGACGGTGACGTGGCGCAGCGGCGCGAGGGCGGCGTGGGCGGCGTCGGTGATGGTCGGGCGATCGTCGGCCCGCAGATCGGTGAGCCGGATCTCGACGGGCTCGCCCGTCACCGCAGCGATCGCGGCGACGAGGGCGCGGAGGTGGTCGCCGATGGCCGCCGCCTCGAATGCGAGATGACCCGCGTCCCGACCCGCCGACAGCAGGGCCATCACCGAGAAGTGCGGTTGGCCCTGCGTGCCGAAGGGTTGGGCGCGCAGGATGCGCTGCACCGCGGCCAGATGCACGGTCGGGGCCGATGCATCACCGCGTGCATGGGCCGCGACGATCGCCAACGCCACCGTCGGATCGGCGGCGACTTCGAGGTTGCGCGTGCCCGACACCACCTTGTCCTGATGGACCGGAGCGAGCACCGAGTGAGATCCGAGCGGGATCACGGGCGCGAGTTCCACGAACTTGAACGAACTCGGGATCGAGTCGATCATGGTGGCCGTCATCCGATGCAATGCCCGGGCGTCCACGGCCCCCGGCTCGACGAATCGGTCCCGGCGGTATTGGCGCATGAGATCGGATGGCGTCGAACGCCCGGCCCGTCGTCGCATCACCTCGAGCAGGAAGCTGGTGAGGTCCGACCCGCCGGTCTGTTCGGCGAGTACCTCGACCGCGTCGTCCGATCCGAGCGCGGTCAGCACTCGTCGTATCGGCGCACTGATGTCCCCGTCCATCCCACGACGGTAGAGCGATCCGACCGCGGAGAATCGACAATTGTGCGAGCTGACCGTCGTTCGGCTACCCGACCGGAGACACCGGTGAGTCTCGAACGATCGATTGGGCGATGACGGGGTCCTCGCAACTCAGCGCCACGACGTCGCTCGTGGTCGGATGAGTCACCCAGTCGCGACCGGCGGCGTCGACCTGCGTCCAGCCTTGGGGCGTGACCGAGGATCCGTACGAACTCGTGATGACGCATGCTCCGGTCGGTGTCGAAAGACGGACGCGGAGGCGTGAGCCGTTGGCGTCGAGCACCGCTGCGTCGACGAACCTCGCGTCCGTGGGGAGCGCCACGCTGACGAGCCCCACCTGGACGGCGGGCGGCGCGGCGAGCCAATGCGTCGGATCGACGAGGGCCGCCGCGAGGAGCCCGGACGGGTACTGCGTGCCGATCATAAAGACTTGGGAAGGGGCGACCGAACTCTGCGAGGTCCGAAGCGGGACGAATTGTTGGACCGCGATGGGGTAGGGCAGCGGAGTCCAGTGATCCGCTCGATCCAGGATGCCCACGGCGCCGGGTCCTGCGGTGACAGCTCCCGGCGCGACCGCGGCGATGGAGGAGCCGTTCTCGGAGTAGCGGGTCGGTAATGGGGGGAGCGGCTTCCAGGCGTTGTCCGCGGTCAGGTAGGCCGCCGCGCGCGCGCCATCCGTGGCCACGACTCGTTGGCCATCCCATGCAGCACTCAATGCATTCAAGTTCAATCCCTGCGGAAGCGGAATCGCGCGCCATATGCGCGAGCGTGGGTCGTACGCCGCAGCCGCCGATTCCGATGAGCGGAGCCCGAACACGATCAGTTCGGCGCCGGTCCAGATCGGAGGCGCCATGAGCACGGTACGAGGTGCATTCGGAAGCGGTTGCCACGTCCCGGACCCGAGGTCCAGCGAACTCCGAGCGCTGACGCTGATCACGGCAGTGCCGATGTCGGTCAGGTCGGAGACGGGTTCGGGAGCATCCGCGAGCGCCCGCCACGAGTTCGTCTCCGGATTCCAGATCGCGACCTTGGCGTCGCGTGCGATCACCACTCCGCGCGGCGTCGCCACGGCGACCGGTGTTGTGGCCGTCGCCGGGAGCGGGCCCGACGCCATTGCCTGCCAGGTCCGGGTCGTCGGGTCGTACGTCGCGCCATCGGTGAATGATCGATCCGGTCCGGAAAGGCCCATGTTGAAGGCCTCGAGATCGCCGCCCCAGATCATCAGTTCGCGCCCGGTCCACGCGGCCGCGACATCACCACGGGGCGAGAGCGGTGGACGCTCCATGATCTCGACCCCGGACGAGTCGACGGGCATAGGCACCGTTCCCCGCGGGGTCGCACTGGTACTCGTCGGCCCGTGCGCTCGGGGAGTGGGGTCGCTCCGAACCGCGTCGACGCCGGCGACGACGAGTCCCGCCATCACCACGATCACCGCCGCGATCACGGCGACCCGAAGGGGGCGGCGGACCGGTCGCTGCACCGGTGCCGGGTTCACGAGTCGAGGGTTGGGGGTCGCGCCGACGGTCGGGGTCACCGCGTCGGCGTACGAGTGAAGTTGATCGATCACATCAGACATTGGTGTCTACCTCCAGCTGGTCGCGCAGATGGGCGAGTGCGCGGGCGACGTGGGTGCCGACCGCCGACGCGCTGAGGTGCATGGCGTCGGCAACTTCGGCATAGGACCAGTCGCATCCATGCACCAGCCAGACCGCGGTCCGTTGTCGATCGCTGAGACTCATGAGGGCCGGAATGAGGGCGGGCTCCACCTCGGCGCAGCGGAGAGCCGTTGGTGCGGGCAGGACTCCTTGACGCCGTCGCCGAGTCCGGGATTGTCCGACCCGGAAGAGATATCCCGAGGGATTGTCCAATGCTCGAACGTGCTCCCAGTGTTCCCAGGCATACGCGAGCGCTTCTGCGACTGCATCGGGGGCGACGTCCGCTCCGCGGCACCCGATGAACGCGCGGCGCAAACGTGGTTCGACGTCGACGACGAACGCGTCGAAGCCGGCCGCATCGTTGGCTTCCTCGTTGTCTCCCACACCCATGAAACCTCGGAACGGTCAGAACGCGCCACGCGCCCGGCGTCTATCTCAACAGGTCGGCTGGACGAGCGTGGTCCCGACCGCTGCCTTCGGATTCCCCGTACGATCCGGTGATGCGTCGAGGGCCTCAGAGTGCAGGTCGTGGCCTCCGGGTGATCGCGGGGGAGTTGGGCGGCCTGCGGCTCGTCGCGCCGAAGGGGTCCCGCACCCGCCCGACGGCCGATCGGGTCAAGGAATCCGTGTTCGGCGCCCTG
>JAENVU010000008.1 GCA_016650415.1 Acidimicrobiia bacterium | reverse complement strand
GCAGGGGTCGCGGCGAGGCCGGACTCTTCCCGCCAGGGCTCGAAGAAGCTCGAGCGGATGATCCCCTTCGGCATCTTCTCCATGCCGAAGACGAGCACGGTGTCGTACTGACCCGCGCGGATCGCGGCCGCGGCCAGGCCGAGCGCGGCACCGCCGCTCGCGCACCCGGCTTCGACATCGACGATGGGCATCCCGGTCCGCGCCAACGCGCCCAGCACCTTGTGTCCCGCGGCGACGCCCGAGTAGGCGGTGCCGCAGAACGCGGCCTGGAACCCCGGGCGATCACCGAGCCCGATGCCGGCGTCGGCCAGCGCGGCGCGAACCGCGGCCACGCCCATGTCGGTGACCGACCGATCGGCGAACCGACCGAAGGGGTGGAGGCCGATCCCCGCGATCTCGACCGTCGCGTCGGGACTCATGGTGCGAATTCCCAGGTGGTGACCATGTCACCGTCGGCCGCGGGGCCGAGTTCGACGATCCGCAGCATCATCGGCTGACCGTGTTCCCAGGTGGCGTCGGGCACTGCGAGGCGCGTCACGATCCGCACGCCCTCGGGCAGTTCGACCACGCCGAAGCCGTAGGGAACCGTCCCGAGGTATCCCGGTGGCGCGTTCAGCACCGTGGTCCATCCCCACAGGGTGCCGTGAGCCGCGAGTTCGACCGCGACGACGGCGTCGCTCCCGCAGTACGGACAGTGTTCGAGTCGAGGAAAGCTGGCGTTGCCGCAACCATCGCACCGCGCGCCGAGCAGGCGTGGGGGATCGGCGCGAAACACACCGTCGACCACCGGCCGGGTCACCGCGTCACTCGATCACGCCCTGCTCGCGGAAGGTGCCGAGCTCGTCGGCGCTGAAGCCGAGCGAGCTCAGCACCGCATCGGTATCGGCTCCCAACATCGGTGCACCCGTGGGAACGGGCACCGGTGAGCCGACGAATCTCGGGTAGGGCGCCTGTTGCTTCACCGGACCGATGACCGGGTCGTCGACCGCGATCAGATCGCCCCGGGCGGCGAACTGGGCATCGTTGAACATGTCGACCGCGGTGTAGGCCGTCGCGACGGGGACGTCGTGCTGGACACACGCGGTCTCCACCTCGGCGGCCGTATGCGCGCGAGTCCACTCCGCGACGATGCCGTTGATGACGTCGCCATGCTCGGCCCGGTCGACGAGACGGCCGAAGCGAGGGTCGTCGAGCAGGTCGGGCTGGTCCATCGCCGCACACAACCGCGAGAAGTTGGCGTCCGATCCGGCGACGATGCACACGAACTTGTCGTCGGCCGTTGGGTAGTTGTCGAGCGGTGCGCTGTGGGCGAGCCGGTTGCCCTCGCGAGAGCGCACGATGCCGAGGCGGTCGTACCCGGCGATCGTCCATTCGAGAATCCGCAGGACCGAGCCGTACAGCGCGGCATCGACGACCGCGCCCGTCCCCGCGCGAGCGTCGCGTGCGTACAACGCGGCGGTCGCGGCCTGCGCCGCGAAGACGCCGGTCAGGTAGTCCGAGATCGTGACGCCGACGCGCACTGGTGGGCGGTCGGGGTAGCCCGTGAGGTGGAGGAGCCCACCGTGCCCGATCCCCACCCGATCGAGGCCGGGTCGTTTCGAATACGGCCCGTCTTGCCCGAACGTCGAGATGCGTACCCAGACCAGGCGAGGATCCAGCGTGGCCGGCGCGAGGTTCCATCGTTCGAGCGTTCCCGGTCGGAAGTTCTCGACGATGACATCCGCCGTGGCCGCCAGAGCACGGAAGACGGCCTGGCCGGCGTCCTGGCGCAGATCGAGGGTGACGCTGCGCCGTCCTCGACCCTCGACCGCCCAGAACAGCGAGTAGCCGTCGTCGGTGAACGGCCCGATCTCGCGCATGAAATCGCCGGAGCCGGGTTGTTCGATCTTGATGACCTCCGCACCCTGCTCGCCGAGCAATCCGGCGCAGAACGGTGCGGCAATCCGGGTGCCGAGGTCGAGGACTCTCAGTCCGGCCAGCGGCCCGACGGAACCGGTCATGCGGACTCGCCGGCTTGCTCGGCCCGCACCGCGTCCATGCCGCCGGCCTGGCGCGCCCGGGTGCGGCTCAGTGCCTCCTCGGAGTTGCTCACGAACTGGTGCACCGCGAAGTGGTACCGCCACGACTCGCGTTGACCCATCGTGTCGAGGGTGTGATTGATCGTGTCCTTGATGGCGGCTGCGGTGATCGGGGGAACGAGCGCGACCTGTTCGGCCATCGCGTGGGCGGCTTCGTCGAGTTCGGCGCGCGCGACGACCCGGTTGACGAGCCCGTGCCGTTCCGCCTCGGTCGCGTCGAGCGTCGTCGCGCAGAGCAGGAACTCCTTGGCCTTGCGCGGTCCGAGTTCCCACGGCTCGACGAGCAACTCCACACCGACGCCGCTCATCCGGGCCACCGGATTCGAGAAGGTCGCATCGTCGGCGGCCACGATCAGGTCACACATCGAGGCGAGCATCAATCCCGCGGCAGAGCACACGCCCTGGACCGCGGCGATCGTGATCTTCGGGCAGTCGCGAATGCGGACGAGCTTGTCCCAGTACATGACCTGTTCGTGTTCGAGCTTCCCCTCGGGCGTCGCCCGCATCGCCGCCCAGTGCTCGTCGCCCGCGAGGATCTCCTTGAGGTCGTGGCCGGCGGAGAAGTGTTTCCCGTCGGCCGCCACCACGATGACCCGGACGGCGTCGGCGGCCTCGGCGAGGTCGAACGCGGCGTCGAGTTCGGTGATCATCCGGCTGTTCTGGGCATTCGCGGCCTGGGGGCGCGAGAGCGTGATGGTCGCGATCGCGTCGGTCCGCTCGTACCGGACGGTGTCGAAGTTCGATGATTCGCCCACGCGGTCGGCGAATCTAGTGCCGTCCAGTCGGTACGGTGTGCGGCTCGACGCAGGAGTCCCGCCATGTCGGTTGCGCAGCAG
>JAENVU010000007.1 GCA_016650415.1 Acidimicrobiia bacterium | reverse complement strand
CATCTGGATTCCGCTGCAGCCGACGAGCGGAGCGGTCCCACCACCGGCAGATTCCGTCGGCGATCCGTCCCTCACCTGATCCCAGTCGCGGTCGTAGCCCCAGGCCTCGAGGGCCGAGAGCCCGGTGGGGTCGAACCGGCCATTGGTGCGCCGCCACGCCTCGACCGCATGCGCGATCAACGTGAACGTCAGCGGCGAGACGACCACGGGGCGATCACCACCGGCCGCGTTCAACAGGCTCACTTCGCTGTCGGGCCGGAACCGCGACCAGAGGCCCTCGAGTTCGTCGAGCCGGTCCTGGGCGCGATCCACGATCTCGGGCGCGCCACCGAGCGCGAGAATCCTCGCGTTCGTCCCCATGACCCGGAACGACCGATCGACCCATGGGGTTTCAACGTTGACCACGACGTCTTCTTCGGCATCCGGGCCGCCGACACTGAGCGCGACCGGTCACGCGCCGCTGAAGGTCAACCGGAACGCGTCAGACTGCAACAGTGAATCGAAGCAAGGGCTGGGTGCTGGCGATCACGATCGCGACGGTCGTGCTGATCCTCCTGGGTCTCTGGCGCCGTGATGCCCTCCTGACCGAAGCGGCGGAGGCCCGGCGCGATCGGACGACCGCACTCACGTCGCTCACCACGCTCCGGACCCGGATTCGCAACACGGTGCTCGCCTCGCGATCGCTCGAAGCGGACAATGCGGCCACTCTCGACGCGGCCAAGGATCTCGAACGCACGCTCGACGACGTTGCCGTCAAGATCCAAGTCACCGAGCAAGAACGCGACGACACCGCCGTGAGCGCCTACATCGCCGGCGGCCAGCTGGGCCAGCTGCGGGAGTGTCTGGACGGGATCACCCGCGCCCTCAATCAGGTCGCCGTGGGCGATCCGAACAGCATCAGCACCCTGGAGGCCGCCGGGCCCGCGTGTCGCGCGGTGGGCGTCTGATGAAGATCACGACGCGCGGCCGGTTCGTGGCGCTCGCGCTGGCCGCGGTGCTGGCCCTCGGCACGACGCTGTGGCACGTGAACCATGCGTGGACCCAACGGCGACACGCGATGGAGGCCCTCGGATCAGCCCGTGCATCGGTCGGCGCCGCCAAGGACACCCTGGCCACCGAACGCGCCCGGTTCGGACGAGACCGAGCGAACGCGACGACCGTGCGCCGCCGGCGCGACCTTGCGGCGGAGAGCCTGGAGCTTCGGAACGCGCAGTTGGTCGCCACCGAAGCCGACCGCGACCGCGCCCGCACGACCCGAGACACGAAGAACGCCGAGGCCCTGATCGTCCGCGCCTGTCTCGACGGAGCCCGGACCGCGCTCGGCGCGCTCCGGCTCCACGACAACGCGCGCACCGTCGCCGCACTGCAGAGCGTCGACGCCGTGTGCCGTGCCGCGCAGGGCAATCAATCCGGACCGACCGCACAGTACGCGTTCGATTTCCCGGACCCCTTCGTGTTGACGGTCGGCACCGAGGAATACGCATTCGCCACCAACTCCGGGGGCGGCAACATCCAAGGACTGAAACGGAAGCCGGACGGAACGTGGGCCACCAACGGTGATGCTCTCGGGCAGTTCCCGGCCTGGGCATCGTGGGGGCGTACGTGGGCGCCGTCGGTCCTGCCGCGCCTCAGTGGCTTCGTCATGTACTACACGGTGCGAGAAGCGTCGACCGGCCGCCAGTGCATCTCCCGGGCGCTCTCGACCGCACCCGGCGGACCCTACGTGGACACCTCGACGGCACCGTTGCAGTGCAGCGAGCGCGACGCCATCGATGCCGAACCCGTGGTCGGGCTCGATGGTGCGCCCGTCCTGCTGTGGAAGTACGAGCGCCCGGCGACGATCGTGGCTCGACCGTTGCGCCCCGACGGGATGGAGTTCGCCGGGCCCGAGGTCACGCTGCTCAGCCCGAGCCGGGGGTGGGTGGGCACCAACGTCGAAGCGCCGTCGATGCTCGTCACTCCAACCGGTTCCTGGTTGTTCTTCTCGGCCAACGACTGGAGGACCCGCCGGTACACAACCGGTGTCGTCCGGTGCGCGGGACCACTCGGTCCGTGTGATCCACCGGGCGCGGCGCCGCTCCTGGCGACCCACAGCGACATCGTCGGCCCCGGCGGCGGGTCGGTGTTTCGCGATCCGACCGGCACCATCCACCTCGCGTATCACGCATACCGGGAGCCGAACGTGGGCTATCCCGCCAACCGCCTGTTCTTCACCGCGCGCGTCGACCTGACCTCGGGTCGTCCCGTGCTCGTGGAGTAGCGCCCGCGCGGGCAGGAAGCGGGCGTCAGCCGACGAGCCGGCGGAGGACGGCTTCGCGCCAGCGCGACGGACGTCCGGTACGAGTTTCGAACGCGTCGGCGCCGGCAGGGATGCGCAGACCCGCGTTGACGCCGAGCCAGCGGAACGGCTCGGGCTCCCACTTCGGTGACGAGTGGTTGACCCAGGGGAGTGAGGTCAGCTCCGTGTCCTGTTCGAGGATCAAGTCGGCAAGGGTGCGACCCGCCAGGTTCGTGGTACTCACGCCATCGCCCACGTAGCCCCCGGCCCAGCCCATGCCGGTGCGACGGTCGTAGGTCACCGACGAGTACCAGTCGCGCGGGATGGCCAGCGGACCACCCCACTCGTGGGTGACACGAGCGCCCCGCACGCAGGGGAAGAGCTCGTGCAGCACTTGGCGGAGTTCGGTGAACACACCGCGGTCACGGTCGTACTCATCGCGAGTCCCGCTGGCGAAGTGATACGGCGCGCCGCGTCCACCGAAGGCGATGCGGTTGTCGGCCGTGCGCTGCGCGTAGATGATCAGGTGGCGACCGTCGGCCAATGTTTCGCAGTCCGACCATCCGATCGCATCCCAGATCGCGTCGGACAGGGGTTCGGTGGCAATCATCAGCGAGTAGACCGGCGCGACATCGCGGTGGCGGCCCTCCAGGCTCGGCGTGTACCCCTCGGTCGCGACGATCACGTGCGGCGCGCGCACCTCACCCGTTGCCGTGGCAACCCGGCCGCCGGCGATCTCCCGGACCCGGCTCTGCTCGTAGATCGTGCCGCCGCGACGTTCGACTGCGGCCGCGAGTCCTCGCACCAATCGGGCCGGATGCACGCGCGCGCAGTGGGGCGAGAAGAGCGCGCCGCGCGCGCCGGCGACCCTCACCCGCTGACCGAGTTCCTCCGGCTCGAGCCAACGGACGTCGGCTTCGTCGAATCCCCAGGCTCGCTCGGAGGCGAGATGACCCTCGAGCCGCGCGACGTGCGGCGCTCGGGTCGCGACCTCGAGGTTCCCGCCTTTGTGAAAGTGGGCGTCGATCCCTTCGTCGTCGACGACCCGCCCGATCTCGTCGATCGTCGCGAACATCGCCCGTTGGAGTTCGACCGCGGCCCCGCGGCCGTGGGATTTCGCCGTCGCATCCCGGCTCCCGGCGAAGAGCGCCGAACACCACCCGCCGTTGCGGCCCGACGCACCGAAACCGGCGATCTCGGCCTCGAGATTGACGACGCGGAGTGTGGGTTCCCGGCGCAGCAGTTCGTACGCCGTCCAGAGACCGGTGAAGCCGGCTCCGACGATCACCACATCGGCATCGACCGACTCGCGCAGCGCCGGCCGGGCCGCGAGCGATTCCGGAACCGTGTCGAGCCACAGGCTGCGCGAGCGATACCGCGCCTCGGCCGGATTCGTCACCCGACGAACGTTTCGAGCAGTTCGGCGAGCACCAGCGGCTGATCGCCCTGCACGCTGTGGCCGGCACCGGGGACGACCTCGACCCGCACCTCCGGTGATCGGCGTCGCAACTCGGCGACGTCCTCGTCGTCGACGACCGGGGAATCCGCACCCCGCACGAGAAGGAACGGGACATCGACCGTGTCGACGGCGTCCCAGAGCCCGCCGAAGTCCGGGATCACCGCATCCTCGGGAAGGTGGAAGCGGTCGTAGCGCCACGACCAGGTTCCATCCGGACGTTCGGTCGCGTTGTGGAGGATGCCGCGGCGCAACGACGACTCGCTCCGCGTCGGGTTGAAGAGCACGGTCCGTTCCAGGATCTCGTCGAAGCTGGCGAAGGTCTCCGGGCCGGAGATGAACGCGGTGACCGCCGATGCCTTCTCGCGATTGACGCCTGGTGTCACATCGACGAGCGCAAGGCGCGAGACGAGTTCCGGCGCGTCGGCGGCGACCGCGAGTGCGGTCAGGCCCCCGAGCGACATTCCGACGAGCGCGTGGGCACTGGGCGCGAGTTCCGCCATCGCGACGGCGATGGCGCGGGCGTTCTCGGAGGGCCAATAGGCCTTGTCGTCCCGCCACGACGACCGACCGTGGCCGGGCAGGTCGAGCGCGAGGACGGGGCGGCCGAGCGCCAGGGCAACGGTGTCCCAGGTGTGGGCGTTCTGGGCTCCGCCGTGGAGCAGGACCAGTTCCGGATCCCCGGCTCCCCATCGCAGCCCGCTCACGTGTTGGTCGGGACCGACCGCCACCTCGACCCGCTCGACCGCGGGCGGTCCCGAATAGGGGAGACCCACCTCGGACGCGTTGTCGGCAAAGAATCCGAACTCGTCGTACTCCACACTCGCCATGGGCGTCACCGTACGCTGCACCGATGGAACCTCGCATCCCTCCTCTGAACCTGGCCGACGCCGATGCCCAGACCCACGAGCTGCTGAGTCGCCTCTCCCGTCTGCGCGGCGACGACGTCGAAGTCCTCAACGTGTTCGGCACCCTTGCCCACCATCCGCTGCTGATGCGCAAATGGCTCGGATTCGCGACCTACGTCCTGACCAAGTCCTCCCTCGATCCGCACCTCCGGGAACTCGTGGTGCTCCGGGTCGGTTGGTTGTGTTCTTCGCCCTACGAGTGGGGTCAGCACATCGTGGTCGGCCGGACCGTCGGCGTGACCGACGCCGAGGTCGCGCGAGTCGCCGACGGGCCTGATGCCGAGGGTTGGACACCAACCGAGGCCGCGGCCCTGCGGGCCACCGACGAGCTGCACGAACGATCGACCATCACCGACACCACCTGGGCCCGGCTCGCCACCCATCTCGGCGAACGGCAGATCCTGGACCTGGTGTTCCTCGTCGGCGAGTACCACCTCGTCTCGTTTGCGCTGAACGCGTGCCGGGTCCAGCGCGACGACGGCGTCGACCCGGACTCGCTCCCCTTTCCGCCTGCCGCGATCTGATCGCTCGGCCACAGGTCGCGATCAGCCGATCGCCGAGGTGGGCCCGTAGTCTGGGCGGGCGATGCGTCGAGTCCGCTTGTCCCCCGAGCAGTACCGGCAGGTCACCGTGGTGGCCTGCTTCCTGTTGGCCTTCATCATCGTGACCGGTGCTGCCGTGCGCCTGACCGGCTCGGGACTCGGGTGTCCGGAATGGCCGAACTGTACGGCCGGAAGCCTGACCCCGACGGCCGAGGTGGGTGGCCACGGCTGGATCGAGTTCGTCAACCGGATGGTGACCGGCTTGGTGTCGATCGCAGTGATCGTGGCCGTCCTCGGTTCGCTCGCGCGCACCCCCCGCCGGCGTGACCTCCTCTGGCTCTCGCTGGGCCTCGTCGTCGGCGTCATCGCCCAAGCACTCCTCGGCGCGCTCGTCGTCAAGAAGCTGCTCGCGCCGCCGTTCGTGATGGGCCACTTCTTGTTGTCGACGGTCTTGCTGGCCAACGCCCTCGTGCTGGTCTGGCGCGCCGGAGTACCCGATGGGGAAGCCGCGCCGATCACCGTTCCAACCGCGATCCACCGGCTCGCGATCGCGATCGTCGCAGTCGCCAGTGCCGTACTCGTGACCGGCACGATCGTGACCGGCGCCGGACCCCATTCGGGCGACGCCGGCAACAGCGCCAAGGTCTCCTTGCGCGCCACTCGCCTGAACCTCCGAGTCTCCGACGTGGCGCGCGTGCACGGAGGAACCGTCATCGCGTTCTGCGGACTCGTGCTGGTCCTGTTGTTCGTCCTCACCCGCACTCGCGGCGATCAGCGGCTGTACCGACGGGTCTCGCTGCTCCTGGTGCTCATCGTCGCCCAGGGCGCGATCGGATACATCCAGTACTTCAACAACGTGCCGCCCGCACTCGTGGTCCTCCACGTTGCGGGGGCGACGGCGGTCTTCTCCGCCGCAGTCGGCGTGTTGCTCGCGTGCCGATCGGTCTCGGCATCGGAGCGGGTGGCCGGCTCTCCGTCGGTCGCGTCGGCGGCGCTGTAAGCCAGTCGGTTCCGGCCGATCGGTCGAGCAGTTCGGACCGTTTTGCACATCGGTGTCCGCTCTCATTTTCACGGAAGCTGGGATTTCTCACTCTCCGTGCTCAACGTTGGCCGGCAAACCCGCCGATACACCTCCTATGCCGCCAGTCGAACGCACCCCTTTACGCCGTCGCGTGGTGAGACTGGCCCTCAGCGCACTCTGTGTGACCATCGGGTTCGGGGCCATGCCCGCCGACGCCACCCCGACCACGCCCCCCGAACCGGGGCCGACGGCGGAGCAGGTCGAGGTCGTCGCGGAGCAGTACAACCTCGCCCGGGTCAACGTCGACCGAGCCCGCGCCGCGTTGGAGAACACCGAACACCGCATCAAGACCGCGGAGGTGAGCGCGAAGCTCGTCCAGATTCGAGTTCGCGCCCGGGCGCGAGCCCTGTACACCGGCGTCGGGACCACGTCGCCGTTCCCCATCGAACCGGGTACCCGGTTGGTGAACCGGGACCGGCGCACCGCCTACCTCAATGCCGCGCAGCGTCCCGACCAGGACCTCGTCGGGGCCCTGAGCAAGGAACTCGCGCGCCTGCGGACCGCTCGCGACGGCCAGCGCGCGGCACGATCGCTCCTCGAGCGCAATCTCGCGACTGCCCGAGCTGCGAAACAACGACTCACGACCTTGGCGGCGAAGGCGGCGGCCTCGCCCGTCGCGGCAACGGGCGGCCACGATGGTGCCGGCCCGATCAGCTCGACGCCACCACCGACCGGCGCATCGTCGACGGCGAACGCCGCTGCGACCCCTCCGACCGTTTCGCCGCACCCCGCGCCGACACCGGCGCCCGCCCCCGCACCGACCGCACCCGCCCCGAGCCCGACCCCCACACCGGCCGCACCACCGCCGAGTGCCGGGCCACCGGTGAGCCCCGGCGCGGCCACCGCGGTCGCCTTCGCCCGCGCCCAGCTCGGAAAGCCCTACGTGTTCGCGACCTCGGGCCCGAATACGTTCGACTGCTCCGGCCTCACCATGGCTGCGTGGGCCGCCGCGGGTGTGCGCATGCCGCACTACTCCGGTTCCCAGGCGACGATGTTCGCACGGGTGTCCTACGCCCAGCTCCAACCCGGTGACATCGTGGCGTTCTACGGCGATCTCCACCACGTCGGCCTCTACATCGGTGGCGGCATGATGATCCATGCCCCCCAGACCGGCGACGTCGTCAAGATCGCACCGGCCTGGCGTGACACCTTCCAGTGGGGTGTCCGCCCCCGCTAGCGATCCCGACGATCATTGTGAGTCAGAATCGGCGGATGACGACGCGCCTCTGGGGTCTGGTGATCGCCGCGCTCGATCCGGCCGGTCAGGCGAAATGGTGGGCCGACGCGCTCGGGTGGGCCGGGTCGCTCGACGACGATGGTGACGGCCGCGTCACGAGCCGCGATCCGCGGATGCCGGGCATCATCTTCGAGCAGGTGACCGATCCCAAGTCGGCTACCAAGAACCGCGTCCATCTCGATCTCGCGTCGGTCGACCGGGCCGACCAGCGCAACACCGTCGAAGCGCTCATGGAGATG
>JAENVU010000006.1 GCA_016650415.1 Acidimicrobiia bacterium | reverse complement strand
GTTCCCGCTCGAGCGCACGGTCGTGGCGTTCACCTCCGACCATGGCGACTACGCGGGCCACCGCGGCCTCGGCGGGAAGTCGCCGTGGATCCCGTTCGACGACCTGGTGCGAGTGCCCCTGGTACTCGCCGGCTTCGGCATCGCGCCGGATCGAACGTCGGAAGCGCTGGTGCAGTCGTCGGACTTGCCCCTGACTTTCTGTGACCTCGCGGGCGTGCCGCTCCCCGTCGACGAGTCGGAGTTCGACTCGTGCTCATTGACCCCGCACTTGGGTGGCGCGCCACCGGTGGGGATCGGCGACCGGGCGGCACGCTTCCTCTTCAACGCCGGCTGGCCGGGAGCGCGGCTCGGCACCGCGAAGCTGATCTGTCACTGGCCCAGTTGGACGACGATGTTGTTCGACCTCGACCAGGATCCCGACGAGACGGTCGACGTCAGCGCGGATCCGGCCTACGCGGACACCCGTCGCGAACTCGAGTCGATCGTCTGGGATGGCATCTTCAGGGATCCACCGGCCGGACTCATCGATTGGGTCGCATCCGAGGCATCGAGCGAGGCGGCACGCTGAGCGTCATCCGGGTCACCGGTGCGTTTCGTGTTCATCGGCGGCTCGCTCGAGTGCTTCGACGAGGTGGGGCGCGGCGGCTGTCGGCGTGAACAGTTCTCGCGCCCGTCGCCACGCGGCCTCACCGAGCGCCCGTCCGAGCTCGGGATCATCGGCGAGCAACCTCAATGCGTCGGTCAAGTCCGTGACCCAGCCGTCACGGACGACGATTGCGGATCCCCCGGCCGCCCACACGAGCGGCGGGCGGGGCGTGATCACGGCCGGGACGCCGGATGCCATCGCGTCGATCAACTTGACGGGCAGTTGGCGGTCACCCCAGGCACCTGGCCGCGACACGATCGCGACGGCATGGGCGCGCTCCAGGAGTGCTCGACCTTCGCCCAAGGTGGTGTTGCCGAGCCATTGCTCCCATGGTCGTGCGTCCACCGGTGGCGGCGCGGTGATGCACAACTGCACGGCCCGTTGCTGGGCCAGCGCGGCCACGGCCTCTCGGATATCGGCAAGGCCCTTGTGTTCCCGTATCGTGCCGATGAAGGCGACGACGAACGGTTCTGCCGTCGTCGGGCGCGGCGTCGGCGCAGACGTTGCTTCGCGTACATGGGGCACGAGCCCACCGCCGTACAAATCCTGGAGCAACGGGTTGGACGTGATCACGTGCATGCCCTGCACGGTGCGGCGCGCCCAACCGAATCGGAACTGTGAAGGACCGGACCGGGCGATGCGTTTCGCGCGCACCACGAGCGTTGTATCTCCCCACGGATCGACGAGCTCGGGATCGTCGATGTCGACGACCACTGGCATGGATCCCGTGAACTTCCGACTCAGCTTGAGCAACTCGGGGCGGGGCTTGCAGACGAGCATCGTCGCGCCGACCCCAAGTGCGCCGGCGACCTCGCGCTCGACGCCCGCGAGATCCGGCGCGGTCTGGACGTCGGCGAGGAACTCCTCGTGGCCGCGCAACGGCTCCCAGACCGAACCGTCGTCCACTCCGAAGTATCGGAACTCGACGCCGGCGGCCCGCGCGGTCAACCACAGGGAGAACACTCGACCGAGCCGATTGCGGTGGATGGTGCTTCCGATCGCGACGATGCGCGGCGGCTTGTTCATGATGCCGGTGCCGTTCTGTCGGGCCCGGGTCGCCCGGCATGCCGATACGCGAGGCGTGGGGCGATGAGCGCGCCGAGCCGGGCCCAATGGCGCGGATTTCGCGGGTCCGCGCGGACCGCGGCCCGCGCGAGCCGACGCGCTTCGGTGAAACGTCCGAGCCGCACGGCCCGGTACGCGGCGGTGGCGGCCGTGTTGGCCAGCAGCGGCCGGTCGAGCTCGAGGCGGGCCCGATGGCGGTCGAGAATGCGCAGCGTCCCGGCCAGGACCGCGTCGTCGTCGGCTCGAATGTTGTCGCCGCGGCCGACCCACCGCTCGACCAGCGGGCGCATCACGGCACCACAGAGCAGTCCGCGTTCGACGAGCACGGGGCCGAGCCGCAGGGCGAGTTCCTGGTGTTGCGCGGCCCGCTGTTCGGGATCGAACCCACCCAACTCGAGAAACAACTCGCGGTCGACGAGGTACGACCCGCCCGTCTCGATGAGCTCGACGATCGGCCCGACCGAGGGACTCGCCGGGTGAGGCAGGCGGCGTCGGAGCACGATGTCACTCCCTTCGCTGCGTTCCTCGTAACCGCAGCTCACGAGGGCGGTGCCCGGCGTCGCAGCCTCGGCGAGCAGACTCGCGAGCCAGTCCGGGGTCACTGTGTCGTCACTGTCGAGGAACGTCAACCAGCGCGACGCTGCATGCCGAGCGCCGATGTTGCGAGCTTCGGCTGCGCCCACGTGAGATGTGAACAGGTACTGCAGTCGGTCGTCGGCGAACTCATCGAGCACCCGTTTCGTGTCGTCGGTCGAGCCGTCGTCCACGACGATCACTTCGAGGTCGGCGAGCTCCTGTCGCAGCACCGAGGTCACCGCGCGACCGACCACCTGCGCCCGGTTATGCGTGGGGATCACGACCGATGCCCGCGGCTCGGGATTGCTCATTGCCCGCGCCTCGCCTGCAGGGCTCGTTCGTAGAACGCGGTCATGCTGCTCGCCGAAGCCTGGACCGTGAACTCGCGAAGGAAGCGGTGCCGTGCTGCTTCGGTGCGTCGGGTCGCCCCGGTCGGATCCGCCAGGCACTCGCCGATCGCGGCGGCGAGCAGGTCCGGCTCGGCCGGAGCGACGAGTCGGGCCTCGGCCGGGCTCAGCACCTCACGCACCGCCGGAAGGCCACTGGCGACGATCGGGATCTCGAGGGCCATCGCTTCCAACAAGCTGCTCCCCAAGCCCTCCCAGCGTGAAGGGAACGCGAGCACGTCGGCGCCGCAGAGGAGTTCGGCGACGTCGTCACGGAAGCCCAGTACGCGCACGCGGTCCGAGAGACCGGTGCGAGCGACGGCCTGCTCGAGGTCCGCGCTCTGTCGTCCGGGGCGCCCGGCGATGAGCAGCGTCAGGCTCGGCCAGCGGCGGGCGAGCTCCGGCAGCGCGGCGATGAGCACATCGTGTCCCTTCTGCCACTCCTGCCGCCCGACCGCCAGCACGACGGGCTGCTGATCGTTCAAGCCGAGATCCCGCCGGATCCGAGCCCGACGCTCGGCGGTGCGCCGCCCGAGTTGGTGAGGATCCCGACCTCGGTAGATGACGTCGATGCGGTCGCGCGGGATTCGTAGCCGCGCCGCCATGACGTCGGCGACGTGAGCGGTGATCGCGTGGAACCGGACAGCGGCCCGTGCCGTCAAGGCGTCGGTGGTCTGGGCCGCCCGGACCTTCCATCGGGCGAGGTCCGGGCTTGTCGACTGGTCGGTGCCGTACGCGACGTTCACGAGGCTCGTGACCACCGGCCGACCCGTTGCGCGTGCGCCGATCCGGCCGGCTTGGTCGGCTTCGAACAGCGTGGTGTGCACGAGGTCGGGTCGCACCGCGCGGACCAGCTTGGCCGTGCGCAGGGTGTCGGAGGCGCGCCCGCCACGACCGACGAGCGAGTGGACGGCCGCGCCACTGTCCACCAGCTGCTCAGCGATGGAACGCGGGCGGTCGCGCAGGTACGCCACGTGAAGGTCGATTCCCGCCGACACCAGTTCGGGCGCCAACGCCGCGAGCGAGCGTTCGGCACCGCCACTGGCGTCCAGGCTGTCGATGATGGTGAGGACGCGCATGAATGGCCCGGTCAGCCGTGCGAATCGGGCACGGCCGGGACAGGGCGTGTGGGCGCGGATCCGCGGTGAGGGTCGCCCGCCCCTTGATCCGTGAGGGGCGCGATGAGTCCCGTGGCCCGTGGTCGGCTTCGCGGCCGCATGCGCCGGGTCCTCCTGGACATTCGAGAGTGTGGGAACAGCGCCAGAGGATACCGCGGGCTGAGTGGCGGATCGGCCGGCGAACCCGCGCCGAGCGTCGTCGAGTGCGACAAGTTGCCCGGATAGGGCTGCGGGGTTCGGTGATGAGATCCCCGAGTCGCTCGACGGCGAGATCGAGAAGCGACCGACGTGCGCAGTCGGGGATCGGTTGACTACCGTTCCCGCGGCACCCGAACTGATCGAGGTGCATATGCATGAAGCGAAAACCCAGTGCCGAAGGGGGCCAAGAGTCTGTGCGGCGAGAGAGATTCGTTCGGAGACGCACAGCCAGTCGGGACTCTCGGTCCGGCTCGACCTTCGTAGATGCGACGGCCGCGGCATTGTCGGAAGCCGACGCGCTGGTCCGTGCCGGGCGAGTGCCCGACGCCATCGATCGACTTGCGGAGGCGAATCGTGCACACCGCGACCCAACGATCGAGATTCGTACTCTCCAACTTCGTCAAGACGCCGCGTGCTCCGTTGACGGGCTCCCGGGACGGTCACCCTGGCCGCCGGTGTACGAGGACCCCTTCCCCGACGCGGTCGGCTACCTGCCCGAGGTTGATGTCGCCGGCGTGAACACCGAGGTGATGGGCGGTGCGGTCGCTCACCACGGCGCGCTGATCGTGCGGAACCTCCTCGAAGCTGGCGATGTGCGGCGCATCCTCGAGGGCATGCACCGCGCCCAGGCACAACTCGATCGCCCCGACGGCGATGATTCCGACGACGAAAGCGCCTCCTGG
>JAENVU010000005.1 GCA_016650415.1 Acidimicrobiia bacterium | reverse complement strand
GGATCCCGTCGACCGCAGCATCCTGCCGGCCGGGCTCCGGGATCTCGACCTCGACTCGATCGCGGCCGAATACGGCACCCCCGCGTTCGTCTACGACGAAGCGCACCTCCGCGCCCGCTGTCGCGAGTACGTCGAGCACTTCGGTGCCGACCACGTGGCCTACGCCGGCAAGGCCTTTCTCTGCACGGCGATGGCGCAACTCATCGCCGAGGAAGGACTCCACCTCGATGTCGCGACCGGGGGAGAACTCTTCGTCGCGCTGCACGCGGGGTTCCCGGCCGAGCGGCTGGTCTTCCACGGCAACAACAAGAGTGACGCGGAGATCGCGTCCGCCGCGCGCGCCGGCGTCGGTCGGATCGTTGCCGATTCGTTCGACGAGTTGGAACGGCTCGAGGCGAGCGGTTTCACCGGCGACGTGTTGGTCCGGGTCACGCCCGGTGTCGAGGCCCATACTCACGAATACATCCAGACCGGGACCGATGATTCGAAGTTCGGGTTCACGGTCTCCACCGGCGCGGCGGCCGACGCCGTCGCGCGGGTCGTCGGGTCGGATGCACTGCGCTTCGGTGGCATTCACGCCCACATCGGTTCTCAGGTCTTCCGGCTCGACTCCTACGCCCGGGCGGCCGCGGTCGTCGGCGGTTTCGCGGATGAGTGCGAACGGACGACCGGCGCCGAGATTCCGCTGGTGAATCTCGGTGGCGGCCTCGGGGCGCGCTACCTCAACTCCGACCCGGACCCGTCGGTGGCCGAGTACGCCGCGGCGTTGCGGACCGGGCTCGGCGGCCGCCCGATGATGGTGGAACCGGGTCGGTCGATCGCGGCGGTCGCGGCGGTCACGCTCTACCGCGTGGGCACGGTCAAGACGATCCCGGGCGGTCGGACGTACGTGGCGGTCGACGGTGGGATGAGCGACAACCCCCGCCCGGTCCTCTACGGCGCCGGGTACGAGGCGTTTCTCGCCGACCGGCCCGATGCGCCTCGCCCGCTGGCGGTCGCGGTGGCGGGCAAGCACTGCGAACAGGGTGATGTGATCGTGCCCGACGGATACCTGCCCGCCGATGTCGCGGTCGGTGACCTCCTGGTGACGCCGGTCACCGGTGCCTACGGGTATTCGATGGCGAGCAACTACAACAAGGTGCCGCGTCCGGTGGTGCTGTTCGTTCGCGACGGTCAAGTCCGGGTCGTGGTGCGTCGAGAGACCCCGGACGACCTCATCCGTTTGGATGCGTAGTCGGCCGGTGCCCGTGCGAGAATCGGTGTCATGAACCCACGTTCCGTCAAAGTCGGGCTGCTCGGGTGCGGCCATGTCGGGTCCGCGCTGGTGCGGCTGATCACCGAGAACGGTGACGCCATCGAGGCCCGGACCGGTGTTCACCTCGAGGTGAGCCGGGTCGCGGTCCGCAACCTCGCGCGTGAGCGCGATGTGGCGTTGCCGGCATCGGTGTTCACGCACGACGCCACTTCGGTCGTCACCGACGAAGATGTCGACATCGTCGTCGAGGTCATCGGCGGGATCGAGCCGGCCCGCGAGTTGATCATCGAGGCGCTCAAAGCGGGGAAGCCCGTGGTGACCGCCAACAAGGAGTTGCTGGCCAACGTCGGCAAGGAGTTGTTCGAAGCGGCCGAAGGCGCCGGGGTCGACCTGCTCTTCGAAGCGTCCGTCGCCGGAGGCATCCCCCTGATCCGTCCGTTGCGGGAGTCGCTCGCCGGTGACCGCATCCGGCGGGTGATGGGCATTGTCAACGGGACGACGAACTACATCCTCTCCAACATGACGGAGTCGGGCGCGTCGTTCTCGGATGCGTTGGCCGAGGCGCAAACCCTCGGCTACGCCGAGCGCGACCCCACCGCCGACGTCGAGGGTTTCGATGCCGCCGCGAAGGGCGCGATCATCGCGACGATCGCGTTCGGCGCGCGGGTGGTCGCGGGTGACGTGTACCGCGAAGGGATCAGCGAGATCTCCGACGCCGACATCGCGTCGGCGCGGGAGTTGGGCTACGCGGTGAAGCTGCTGGCCGTCGCCGACGAGACCGATCAGGGCATCGCGGTGCGCGTGCACCCGACGATGCTGCCGGTCGCGCATCCGCTGGCGTCGGTCCGGGACTCGTTCAACGCGCTGTTCATCGAAGCCGACGCCGTCGGCGAGTTGATGTTCTACGGACGCGGCGCGGGCGGAATGCCGACCGCGAGTGCTGTGCTCGGCGACGTCATCGACGCGGCGAAGAACCTCGTGAGTGGTGCCCGCGGCGCCACCGTGGGGACCTTGGCCCGCAAACCGATCCGCCCCATCGACGAGGTGGAGAGCCAGTTCTATCTCCAGCTCGAAGTCGCCGATGAGCCCGGCGTGCTGGCCGTGATCGCGGAGCAGTTCGGTCAGCGGGGGGTGTCGATCAAGTCGATGCAGCAGATGGGGATCGGAAGCGAAGCTCGACTCATCTTCATCACCCACTTGGCGCGCGAGGCGGATCTGCGGGCGACGATTCATTCGCTGCGCGAGGTCGGCGCGGTCCACCGAGTCGGTTCGGTGTTGCGGGTCATGGGTGACGAAGGGTGAGCATGGGCGCGAACGGTTGGCCGGGCCTGATCGAGGCCTACCGCGAACACCTGCCCGTGAGCGACTCCACCCCGGTGGTCACCTTGCTCGAAGGCAATACGCCGCTCGTCCCGGCGCCCCGACTCTCGGAGGAGTTGGACCTCGACGTGTTCCTCAAGGTCGAAGGCGCGAACCCAACGGGCTCGTTCAAGGATCGCGGGATGACGATGGCCATCACCAAGGCCCTCGAGGCTGATGCGAAAGTCGTGGTCTGTGCCTCCACGGGAAACACTTCGGCGAGTGCCGCAGCGTACGCGGCCCGCGCCGGGCTCACCTGTGCCGTCGTGATCCCCGAGGGAAAGATCGCACTGGGCAAGCTCGCCCAGGCGTTGATCCACGGTGCGAGCGTGGTGCAGATCCGCGGCAACTTCGACCAGGCACTCGACGTCGTGCGCGCGCTCGGTGATGTCGACGGGGTCGCGGTCGTGAACTCGATCAACCCGTTTCGGATCGAAGGGCAGAAGACCGCATCGTTCGAGATCATCGACGTGCTCGGCGACGCACCCGACGTCCACTGCCTGCCGGTCGGCAACGCCGGCAACATCACTGCGTACTGGAAGGGCTACGCCGAGTACGAGACGCAGGGACATGCGACGCGGCGGCCGCGCATGCTGGGGTGGCAGGCGCAGGGCTCGGCGCCACTCGTGATCGGCGAGCCGGTGCTCCACCCCGAGACCATCGCGACTGCGATTCGGATCGGGAATCCCGCGAGTTGGGACGGCGCGATCACCGCCCGCGACGAGTCCGGCGGCGCGATCGACATGGTGAGCGACGACGAGATCCTCGCGGCGTACCGACTCCTCGCGAACACCGAAGGCGTCTTCGTCGAACCTGCGTCGGCCGCATCCGTCGCGGGTCTCATGAAGGCGTCGGCGTTCGGTCTGGTCGAGGCGGGCGAGCGGGTGGTCTGCACGGTGACCGGTCACGGTCTGAAGGATCCGCAGCGCGCGATCGACGAGGTTGCCGTGGGGGCAACCGTCGATGCGAGCCTCGCCGCGGTGGCCGCCGAACTCGGCCTCTGACCCTCGCCGGCTCATCCCGGCCCGCGCCGAGGTCGCGTCCGGTCGGTATGGGACACTGGACCTCCGTCGAACGGGAGGCCCCCCCATGTCACGACCCACCGCTCTTGTCACCGGCGCGTCGGCCGGCATCGGCCGCGCCTTCGCCGAAGGCCTTGCCCAACGGGACTACGACCTCGTCATCGTCGCGCGGGACACCGCTCGCCTCGAGGCGCTGCAGAAGGAACTCGCGTCGGCGCACGGAACCCCCAGCGAGGTGTTGTCCGCCGACCTCGGGGACCTGACCGACTTGGCGGCCGTCGAGGCCCGTCTCGCCGACGCCGACCGGCCGATCGATCTGGTGATCAACAACGCCGGCTTCGGCACGCTGGGCAAGTTCCACGAGTTGC
>JAENVU010000004.1 GCA_016650415.1 Acidimicrobiia bacterium | reverse complement strand
GGCGAGTTTGAGCATCAGCGCCGAGTCCTTGCCGCCGGAGAAGAGCAGGGCGGGCCGCTCGAACTCGGCGGCGACTTCGCGCATGATGTGGATCGACTCGGCCTCGAGGGCGTCGAGATGGGAGATCGTGGTGTCAGTCACGGGGTCCTCCGAGCGGAATGGAACGGGCATTGTACTGCCGGTGGACGGCCCGATTTCCGAGCCGCCCGGTCATGTATTCGCAGCGCGGATGACGGTCTCGGCGTATTCCGGCCGGCAGATCAGCAGATCCGGCAGCGCCCGTTCCGCCTCGTTGTAGACGAGCGGGGAGCCGTCCAGGCGTGAGACATGGAGGCCGGCGGCGGCTGCGACCGCGACCGGTGCCGCCGAATCCCACTGGTACTGACCGCCCGCATGGGCGTACACGTCGACGCGGCCCTGGAGAATCGCCATCGCTTTCGCACCGGCCGAGCCCATGGGGACGAGCTCACCCTCGAGCGCCCGCTGCACCGCGTCGGTGACCGCGGGCGGCCGGGTGCGGGACACGACGAGCCGCGGGGGACCATCCGGCCGGGTCACGAGCTGTGGAACCGGATCCGTCGAATACACCAGCCCCTGCGCCGGCAGCGCCACGGCACCGATGATCGCCTGGCCGGCGATGCTGAGCGCGACGTGGACGGCCCAGTCGTCCCGATCACCCTCGCCGTATTCACGGGTGCCGTCGAGCGGGTCGATGATCCACACCCGTTCACGGTCCAGTCGGGCGAGGTCGTCGGCGGACTCCTCCGACAGGACGGCATCGTCCGGGCGCTCGGCCGCCAGGCGCTCGAGCAGCAACACGTTGGCCCGGGCATCGCCCGCGGCCTTCAACTCGGTAGGGTCGGCAATCGTCGGCCGGAGCGCCAGGAGCAGCTGCCCGGCCTCCTCGGCCAGCGCGGCCGCCAGTTGATGGTCGTTCATGAGCTCGCTTTCATCGACGGATTCGGGCTTCGGGCCGGGCCGCCAACTTCTCGACTCGGGCGGGCAACTTTCCGGCCGCCAGGTCGGCGAGGGTGACGCCTTCGAGCACATCGCGAAGGCTGGCCCGGACGGCGATCCAGACGTCGGCGAGCCGGGCGGCCGGCCCGAGATAGCTGACCGACTCGGGGGCATCGCCGTGCACGGCCGCGAGTGGGCCGTCGACGGCCCGGATCACGTCGGCGACCGTGACGTCCTTGGGCGCAAGTGCCAAGAAGTACCCGCCTTCGGCGCCCCGCCGGGTCGCCACGATTCCCGCGGTCCGGAGGAGGCCCAGGATGTTCTCGCAAAAGGCCAGGGGAGCGGCTTGGGCGGCGGCGAGGGCCGGGCCGGTGATCGGCGTGTTCGGTGGGCGCGCCGCCAACTCCGCGCCGAGCCGGACGGCGTAGTCGGCCTTCGCGGAGATCTTCACGGGATCTGACGATAGTGGACGTTGTCGGTTTGGTTGCCCAACTTGATAATCTCGACTAATCTGATCGACTTCACCGACTCGACCCAGATTGGGTCCGTCCAGATATACGCAGGGTGCGGAGGTTCACGTGGACTGGTTGTTGGCGCTCGGCGGGCTCGGCGTCGGTGCAGTGGTCGGGCTCACGGGTATGGGCGGCGGCGCGCTGATGACGCCGATGCTCGTCATCTTCTTCGGTGTCGATCCGGTCACGGCCGTTTCGAGCGACCTGGTCGTCTCGCTCGTCATGAAGCCGTTCGGCGCCGGCGTTCACGCCAAGGAAGGCACCGTCAACTACGGCTTGGTCAAATGGCTCTGCCTCGGTTCCGTGCCGTCGGCGTTCGCCGGGGTCCTGCTCCTCAACGCCATCGGTGGCGACGACGTGTCGGCCATCGTCAAGCGGTACCTGGGGTATGCGCTGGTCATGGCCGCAACGTCCATGGTGGTCCGGCACGAGATCAACCGTCGGCGGGGTATGCATCTGGCGGTCGACGGCGCGCAGCACGCGCTCCGGGTGCGACCGATCCCGACCCTGTTCATCGGCATCGTCGGCGGACTGATCGTCGGCATGACGTCGGTGGGTTCGGGATCGTTGATCATCGTGTTGCTGCTCCTGCTCTATCCGTCACTCGCGGCGGGCCAGCTCGTCGGGACCGATTTGGTGCAGGCGGTTCCACTCGTCGGCGCCGCGGCACTCGGCCACATGTTGTTCGGCCACGTCGAGTTCGGAATCGCGACCTCGCTCATGGTCGGCGCGATCCCGGGAGTACTCATCGGCGCGCGGATCTCCTCGCGTGCTCCCGATCACATCATCCGGCCGATCCTGGTGTTTGTGCTTCTCGCTTCCGGAGCGAAACTGCTCGAGGCGCCGAACGAACTGATCCTCGGCTTCCTCGGACTCGGCGCGGCCGTCGGCGCGGCGCTGTTGGTACGCAGTCTCGTCCTCGGTCGCGACGTCGCTGCGGCCGAGGCGGCGCTTCCGCCCGGCTGAGTACGGTTCCCCGAACGACCTTGGGGGACCCGCGTGGCGATTCACTACGACCTTGACGACGAACACATCGTCCTGATCACCATCGATCGACCGGAGGCCCGCAACTCCGCCGACCTCGATCATTTCAAATGGTTGAGGGAGGCGTGGGAGCGTTTCGACGCCGATCCCGATGCGTGGGTCGCGATCGTCACCGGCGTCGAGGACGCGTTCTTCACCGGCGCCGATCTGAAGACCTACGTGCCGGCCATCACGGCGCTGGGCGAGCGGATCCGGGCCGAGGGCCTCACCGAGATCGACGGCTACCGGCTCGACGACGGCACCCGAGCAGTGCTGCGAGGCGCCAAGATCTGGAAGCCGATCATCGCCGCGGTCAACGGATTCTGTACTGCGGGCGGCATGGAGATGCTCGGTGGCGCCGACCTGCGCGTGGCCTGTCCCGAGGCCCGATTCGCGGTCATGGAGCCCAAGCGGGGTCTCTTCGCCGGTGGTGGCACCACCGTGCGACTCCCCCGCCAGATTCCGTTCCCCCACGCCATGGAGTTCCTGCTCTGTGCCGATCTGATCCCCGCGTCACGAGCACTCGCCATGGGATTACTAAACTCCGTCGTGCCGCGTCGTGAACTCCTGGACGCGGCGTACGCGTACGCCCGTCGGATCACCGCGAACGCGCCGCTCGCGGTGCGAGCGACCAAGCAGAGCGTCTGGGAGGGACTCGGGATGGACCTGCGCGACGCGTATCGCAACGAGGCCGCGATCTCGTCGACGATCTTCGCGACCGAAGATGCCAAGGAAGGTCCCCGAGCGTTCGCGGAGAAGCGCCCACCGCACTGGCAGGGTCGGTGACCGTCGACCCTCGAACGCCCTGCATCGTCGGTGTCGGCACCCACACCTGGCATCCCGCCGACACCGGCGCGGCCGGCGCGCCCGAACCCTTCGCGATGTGGGAAACCGTCACGCGCCACGCCGAGGCGGATGCCGGCGTGTCCCTGATACCGCGCCTCGACAGCGTCGACGTCGTGTACTGCCAGACCTGGCAGTACGACGATCCCACCGCGCGGTTCACGCAGCGCCTCGGAATCACCCCGCGTCGTGCGGCGTACTCCGGGATCGGCGGCACGACACCTCAGGTCCTGGTCCAGGAGGCCGCGGCGCGGCTCTGGCGCGGGGAACTCGACGTGGCGCTGGTCGTCGGTGCCGAGGCGCTCGATACGCAACGCCGGTTCAAGAAAGCCGGCGAGCGATTCCCGTACTCGTACCGCCCGGAGCTCAAGCCGGAGTTCCCGTGGGAGGCGTCATTCCATCCAGCCGAGGTCGCCCACGAGGCGTTCCAGGCGTGGTTGACGTTCGCGCTGTTCGATGTCGCCCGCCGCGGCCATCTCGGCACCGACGTCGAGACCTACCGCGCCCAACTCGGCGAGCAATGGCACCGGTTCACCACTGTGGCCGCGGCCAACCCCGAGGCCTGGTTTCCCATCGAGCGCACGGCCGAGGAGATCATCACGCCGACGGCGGAGAACCGGATGGTCGGATCGCCGTACACCAAGTACATGGTCTCGATCATGGACGTCGACATGGCCGCGGCCATTTTCCTGACGACCGACGGGCAGGCCGACGCCCTCGGCATCCCGCGCGATCAGCGCGTGTATCTCCGGGGTTGGCATTTCGCCACCGATGCGACCTACGTCGCCGAGCATCCGGATCTCTGGCAGTCGCCGGCCATGCGCGCGGTGACCGCGACTGCGTTCGATCACGCCGACATCGGGATCGACGACATCGCCCACCTCGACCTCTATTCGTGCTTCGGGTCATCGGTGAACTTCATGCGCGACGCGCTGGAGCTCACCTCCGGCGACTCACGCGCCCTGACCGTGACCGGCGGGTTGCCCTATCACGGAGGCGCGGGCAGTGATTATCTGACCCACGCGATTGCGCACATGGTGCGGACGCTGCGACACGACCCGGGCTCATACGGTCTCGTGACCGGGGTCGGCATGCACATGACCAAACACGTCGCCGGGGTCTACTCCACCGAACCGGGAACGGTCCGCGTCCCCGGTGCCGGCCCACCTCCGGCGACGGTTCCGATCGTCGACCGGTACGCGGGCGACGCGACGGTTGCGAGTGTCTCGGTCGTGCACGGCCGTGAGGGTGCGACGTGGGGGCTCGTGGTCGCCGATCTGGCGGAACGGGAGGATCGGGCCCGGTGCTATTGCCGGATCGAGGATGCCGATCTCCTGGCCGACGCAGAGCATTCGGAGTGGATCGGCCGTCGTATCCGCACCGGACCGCATCCCGACCGCCCCGATGTCAATATGGTGCTCGTATGAACGACGTAGCCATCGAGTTCGATCCGTACTCCGAGACGTACTTCGACGATCCGTACGAGACCTACCGCCGCCTGCGCGACGACGCCCCGGTGTACCGCAACAATCACTACGGGTTCTATGCGCTCTCGCGCTACGACGACGTCCTCGCGGCCCACCGGGATTGGCAGACCTTCACCAGTTCCCACGGGATCACGATCGACATGCTCACCCATCCGAACGCGCTCGAGATGGCGCGTGGGTCCATCATCTTCATGGATCCGCCGGATCATGACCAACTGCGCGGGCTCGTGAGCCGGGTGTTCACCCCGAAGGCGGTCGCCGACCTCGAACCCATGATCCGCCGCCTCGTGACTCGGTACCTCGACGAGATCGATCCGACCGATCCAAGCGGCGCCGACATCGTGAGCGGCTTCGCCGGTCCGTTCCCGGTCGAGGTGATCTGCGAGATCCTGGGGATTCCCGAGGGCGATCGGCAACAGATCCGGCACTGGACAGATGCCGTCCTCCGGCGCGAACCCGGTGATCCGAGTCCGACCCAAGCGGGCATGGAGGCGATGCTGTTCCAAGTCGAGTACCTCTCCGGCCTCGCCGAGGAACGCCGGCACCGGCCGACCGACGACATGTTCTCCGGCCTCATCGCCGCGGGGCTCACGAACGACGAGGTGGCGGGCTTCGCCGGGCTCCTCGCCGCCGCGGGATCCGAGACCGTGACCAAGCTGGTGGGGAACGGTGTCGTGCTGTTCCACCGCAACCCGCAGGAGTGGCACAAGCTCGTCGGGAACCGAGAGTTGCTCGTGCCCGCGGTCGAAGAGGTGCTCCGGTACTGGGCGCCGTCCCAATACCAGGGTCGCTGGAGCAACACCGCGACCGAGTGGCACGGCCAGGTCATTCCCGCAGGTGAGCCGGTGCTCCTCATCACGGGTGCGGCGAACCGGGACGAGCGCGCGTATCCGGATCCGGATGCGTTCTCGATCGAGCGGCCGCTGATGCTCAACGTGGGCTTCGGTCACGGTATCCACACGTGCCTCGGCGCGGCCCTCGCGCGCTTGGAGAGCCGGATCGCGTTCGACGAGATCGCGAATCGCTGGCCCGACTTCCGCGTCGACGAATCGCTGAGTCGTCGGGTGCACATGTCCAACGTCGCCGGGTACAGCAACGTCGTCGTTCACGCCTGAGCGCGTCGAGCCCGGCTAGGTCGCGTCGAGATACGCGCGGTACTTCTTGGCCGACGGCAGCCGGTTCCACCACCAACCGACTCGATCAGGAGACTCGTACGGGCTCTCGGCGACTCGCTGGGTCAGTACGTGGAATCGATGGTCGATCCGGTCGGCCGACTTCCAGTCCTGTTCCTTGCCGGAGATCTCCAACGCATCGTTGAGCTCGGCCCGGGCCTGGAGCAGCATCTCGTAGCTCTCGCGGTCCAGCGGACCGGTTTCGAGCTGTCCGACCCAGTGGTCCCATGCGTCGAGCGGGTTCGGTTGCGAGTGCATCACCACCCCATCATTGCGCGTTTGACTCGCTCAGCGTCGGTCCAACGCCGAATGAACACCGAATCCGCAGCGCGTCGTCACTGGCGCGGCAGCCCGAGGATGCGCTGCGCGATGATGTTCTTGTTGACCTGCGTCGTGCCTCCGGCGATGGTGAGCGCGCGCATGTACACGCGAGTTCGGCCCCACGATCCGGCGTTCGCATCAGGCCCGAGGACCTCGCCGGCGACCTCGCCGAGATACTGTTCGGCTTCGCTCCAGACCAGTTTCGCGATCGAACCCTCGGGACCCAGCGCCCGTCCGTGGAGGGCACCGGAGATCGCGCGGTCGGCAATCAGCTTCAGGAGTTCGCCTTCGAGGTACAGCGCAGCCAACGCCTGTCGGTTCACAGGATCACGGGTGGCATCGATGCCAGTCGCATCGTCGATCAGCCGCTGAATTTTGGCCCGCAGGCCGAGATGAAGGCCGGCGACGCCGCCGCGCTCGTAGGCGAGTGTCGTCATGGCCACTCGCCAGCCGTCGTGGAGTGGCCCGAGCAGCGAGGTGGCCGGGACCCGCACGTCGGTGAAGAAGATCTCGTTGAACTCGTGGTCGCCGGTGATCGTGACGAGCGGTCGGACCTCGACGCCCGGAAGGGTGAGATCGACCAGGAGACACGAAATGCCGCGATGCTTCGGTCGGTCGGGATCGGTGCGCACCAGCAACTCGCACCAGTTGGCCAGATGACCGTAGGTGTTCCAGGTCTTCTGACCGTTCACTACGAAATGGTCGTCGACGAGTTCGGCCCGACACGACAACGACGCGAGATCCGAGCCCGCGTCCGGCTCGGAGAAGCCCTGACACCAGACGTCGTCGCCGCGCAGCATGCGGGAGAGATGGGTCCGGCGTTGGGCATCGGTCCCGAACTCGATGATCGCCGGCGCGATGTTGGCCAGCCCGATCGGGTTCAGCGTGCCGGGCGCGCCCGCCCGCTGCATCTCTTCGGCGAATACCACCTGCTCCATGATCCCGGCGCCGCGTCCGCCGAATTCCCGGGGCCAGGAAATCGCGGCATAGCGCGCGTCCGCGAGCATTCCGTTCCAGCGCCGCAAGGCCGCGAGGTTCGCGCCGCTCATCATCAACGGTCCGTCGGCGTCACCACGGAACTCGTCGGTCAGATGAGCCTCGAGCCACGTGCGGAACTCGGTGCGGAACGCTTCCGCCTCGGGGGGATAGGTGAAGTCCATCGTCGTCTCTCCGTTGTCGCCGAGCCTGAGGCTAGGCCCGTCGTGCGTCGGCCGGGTCGACGGATCAAGATGCGGTGATGACCACTACCGATGCCGGAGTCCTGGCCCAGGCCCGCGTGCGGCCCGACGCGGTTGCGCTCCGCTTGCGCGAGCAGACGATGTCGTACGGGGAACTCAGCGCGGCGGCGCGCGATCTGGCCCATGCGCTCCATCGACTGGGCGTCGTTCGGAGTGATCGGGTCGCGGTCATGGTTCCCAACTCGCTGGAGTTCTTCGTGGCCACTCACGCGATCGGCCGGCTCGGCGCGATCGTGGTGCCCGTCAACATCCACTTCAAGGCGGACGAGGCCGGGTGGATCGTCGCGGACTCCGGTGCGACTGCGGTCGTCGTGACGAACGCGCTCCGCCCGGGGCTGGTCAACGTTGCCTCCGTGCCCCAACTCGTGGTCGAGGCCGGTTGGCCGGCCGATCAACCCGAGGTCGATCCTCCCGAGATCATCGGCGACGCCTGGCCGACCACGATGGCGTACACCTCGGGCACGACCGGTCGGCCCAAGGGGGTCGCCATGGGTCCGGACGACATCCGGCGGCGTGCGATCGGCGCGGCCGCCGGCGGGGCCCGCTGGGGATTGGACGACACCGACGTTCACCTCATGGTCGGGCCGGCGTATCACTCGGGTCCGAGCTACTGGGCCCAGATGCACCTGGCGTTCGGCGCGTCGGTCGTGATCATGGAGCAGTGGGACGCGCGGCACGCACTGGAACTCATCGAACGGCATCGGGTGACCACGACGCACATGGTGCCGGCCAACTTCCAGCGCATCCTCGCGTTGCCCGACGATGTCCGCGCCGGTTTCGACCTCTCGTCGCTCAAGGTGGTCGTCCACGCGGCGGCACCGTGCCCGATCCCGCTCAAGCGCGCGTTCATGGACTTCGTGGGGGCCGACAAGGTGTGGGAGTACTACGGCGCGTCCGAAGGTGGCGGAACGGTGATCTCGCCCGAAGAATGGCTCGAGCGCCCGGGCAGCGTGGGTCGGCCGTATCCCGGCAACGAGTTCGTGATCCTCGACGACGACGGCAACGAACTCCCTCCGGGCGAGGTCGGCACGATCTGGGTGGAGCCCGCCGAGTCGAGCTTCGAGTACCACAACGATCCGGAGAAGACCGCGGCCCAGCATCGGGAGAAGTTTTTCACCGTCGGCGACGCGGGCTCCCTGGATGCCGACGGTTACCTCTATCTCGCGGACCGGAAGTCGGACATGGTGATCTGCGGTGGGGTGAACATCTATCCCCGAGAGATCGAGGAATGCCTGCTCACGCATCCCGACGTCGTGGACTGTGCTGTGCTCGGCATTCCCGACGACGAGTGGGGCGAGGTGCTCTACGCGTTGGTCCAACGCCGGCCGGAGGTCGAACTCGACGACGCGCAGGTGGTCGGCTGGGTCCGGGATCGGATGGCCGACTACAAGCGGCCCCGCATCGTCGAGTTCGTCGACGAACTCCCGCGGGACCCGAACGGCAAGACCCGCAAGCCCCACCTCCGCGCCGACTACCTCGCCCGTCACCCGACCTGAGCACCGTTCCGGCGTCGAGGACTCGCTCTCCGCACGAGTTATCGACGCCGGAACGGCACGCGGTCGTAGGGTCACGGCATGCACATCCCGATCACTCGGTTGGACCCGGACGCGATCCTGCCCACCCAGGCCCACGACGACGATGCCGGCTACGACCTGTGCGCGAACGTCGACGTGACCATCGCGCCGGCCGGTGACCGCGCGTTGATCCCGACCGGTCTCGCGATCGCGATTCCTTCCGGATACGCGGGCCTGGTACTGCCCCGTTCGGGCCTCGCGCTGAAGCACGGCGTGACCGTCCTCAACGCGCCCGGCCTGATCGACGCCCAGTACCGCGGCGAGCTGAAGGTCCTCCTCGTCAACACCGACCCAGCCGAGCCGTACGCGATCGCCAAGGGCGACCGCATCGCCCAACTCGTGATCCAGGCCGTGACTTACGTGGAGTGGCAACTGGTCGAGGCATTGGACGACACCACCCGCGACACCTTCGGTTTCGGATCGACAGGAAAGTGAGCGCCATGTCCAAGTCATTTCGTTTCGGAGTTCAGATCGGTGGGAGTTTCACTCCCGAGTCGTTCGTCACCCAGGCTCGTCGGGCCGAGGAACTCGGCTATTCCACGATGTACTTCCCCGACCATTTCATCGATACCGAACTCGCGCCCATGGTCGCCATGGCCACAGCCGCTTCCGCGACCAAGACGTTGAAGGTCGGCGCGCTCGTCTTCGACAACGACTACAAGCACCCCTCGATTCTGGCGAAGGAAGTCGCGACGATCGACGTGCTTTCGGGCGGCCGCACCGAACTCGGGGTCGGTGCCGGGTGGATGGAGGTCGATTACACCGCCCTGGGGATTCCCTACGACCGGCCCGGTGTCCGCATCGAACGCCTTGAAGAGGCGTTGCAGATCATCGCGGGGTGTTACGGCCCCGACGCCTTCTCGTTCAGTGGCGCGCACTACACCGTGACCGACTACCAAGCGATACCGAAGCCGACCCAGGCGCACGTGCCGATCCTGATCGGTGGCGGCGGTCCCCGCGTGTTGCGACTCGCGGGCAAGTACGCCGACATCGTTGGGATCAACCCGAACATGAAGGCTGGCACCGTGACCGCGGACGCGATGACCGACTCGCTCGCGGGCATGATCGACCAGAAGGTCGGATGGATCAAGGAGGGCGCCGGGGCGCGCTTCGACGACATCGAACTCCAGATCCGGTACTTCCTCGCGTCGATCACCGACGACCGGCAACGGCTGGCCAACGCGGTTGCGCCCGGGTTCGGCGTCACGGCGGAGGATGCGCTCGACGCCGGTCTCGCCCTGGTCGGGACGGTCGACGAGGTCTGCGACCTGATGGAGACGCGTCGGGAGCGTTGGGGCGTCAGCTACGCCGTGATCGGGGGCGACGAGATGGAGATGTTCGCGCCCGTGGTCGAGCGGTTGACCGGGAAGTAGCCACGCGTCACTCGGTCCTGGGCCCGATCAACCAGTCAAGCGGTCAACCGGTCCGGGATCCAGGTTCCCAGCCGGGTGCGCAGGTGGTCGGCGGCCTCGGACAGGAGATGACCGGACCCTGGGAGCATTTCCACCTCACCGTGGCCGATCAGGAACTGGACCACCCGGGACGTCTCTGCGGGGAGGATCTCGTCCCGGTCGCCGTGGAGCAGGAGCACCGGAACGTCGTCGGCCAACTGCCCGGCGTCCTCGCAACCTGCGGACTGGGTCGAGAGCGTCACGATGCCTCGGCAGTGTTGGCCCAGCACCATGCCCGCCTGGACGGCGACGGCGCCTCCGAAGGAATGACCGACGGTCACGAACCGCTCACCGCCGGCCCGCGAGGCGAGGTCGGCCGCGGCCGCGACATCGTGCACGCAGCGGACGAGATCATTCGGCCGGCGATATCCGACGCGCATCGTGCCGATGCCTTGGGCCGCGAACGCGAGACCGAGGTCGTGATAGAGGCCACCGGCCGGTCCGAGGAGTCCACCCATGCCGCCGCCGGCCATCACGACGACGTGCGGGGCATCGATCGGGCCGTGCCACAGGATCGTGAGCAATCCGACCATCGTGTAGATCTCGAGGTGGCGAAGGCCGTCGTCGATGACCACCTCTTCACGGGCGAGCGGCTCGAGCAGGTCGAGGGGTGACCGGGGGAGCGACTCGCTCACAAGAGCGATCTCAACAGCTCGCGCGTCCGGCGCCGCTCGTCCGACGTGACCGCGAACTCGGCCGCCGAGAAGTCCGTCGCACCGGCATCCGCCACCCGCGCAATGCCCGCGGCAACGGTGGCTTCGTCACCGACGATCGCGACATCCGCCGGGCCCGCAGCACCCTCGCGGTCGAGCATCGCGCGATAACTCGGCAGCATTCCGTACACCGAGAACATGTCGGCGGCCTGCGCCCGGGCACCGTCGACGTCGTCGGTGACACAGACCGGGAGTGACGCGGCGACGCGTGGTGGCGGACGACCGGCGTCGGATGCGGCCTTCTGGATGCTCGGCACGATGTGCGATTCGAGTGTGGCCGGGCCGGTCATCCACGTCACGGTTCCCTCGGTCATCTCGCCCGCGAGTTGGAGCATGCGGGGTCCGAGTGCGGCGACGAGGACCGGCACGGGTTCGGCAGTGAAGCCGATCCCACCGTTGAAGCTGAGGGTCTCGCCGTTGAACGCGCAGGGCTCACCGTGCAGCAACGGCATGAGGATCGACAGGTACTCCTTCATGTGTCGAGCGGGCTTCGCGTACGACATGCCGAACATCGACTCGATCACGATCTGATGGGAGAGTCCGATCCCGAGGGTGAGCCGTCCACCCGAGGCCACCTGGGTGGTCATCGCCTGCGCCGCCAACATCATGGGATGGCGCGGATAGGTGGGCACGACGCCGGTGCCCAACTCGATGCGCGGCACTTCGTGCCCGACGACCGCGAGGGTCGTCAGGGCGTCGAGCCCGAAGATCTGAGGGATGAAGAAACCGGCAAACCCCTCGGCCTCCACTTGCTTCGCGGCTGCGACCGCAGCATCGATGGAAGGAAGTTCGCCGCCAAAAATCGAGATACGCATTCTCGGAGGCTAGGGGTTGCGAGACCGAGGCTGCTATCTTCCTACCTCTACGCGGACGTGGCTCAGCTGGTAGAGCATCACCTTGCCAAGGTGAGGGTCGCGGGTTCGAATCCCGTCGTCCGCTCCATACGTACTTGCAGATCAGCGGCCTTTCGGGGCCGCTGATTCGCGTTCGGAGTCTTGAACAATTCGAGCCCAGGCCGCGGCCAGGCCGCGGAAGATTCTGTAAACGTGGCGTCGAGCGCGTCAGCAAGCGCAGCGCGCGCCTCCGGGAAGAGGTGGCCGTACCGATCGCTTGTGACTCGAATCGACGAGTGGCCGAGGTACGTCTTGACCTCTTCGAGATGTCGGCCGGCGGCGATGAGGAGCGCCGCGCACGTGTGGCGCAAGTCGTGGAATCGAACGTGCCCGAGGCCGGACTGCTTCATGGCGCGTTCGTAGTGACGGCTCCGGAAGTTGGGATGATGGACCGGACCGCCTTCGCCCGCGGTGAAGAGCCAGCCGTCGGCTGCGGGGTAGCACACGACGTGTTCGGTGAGCATGGCCGCGAGAAAGCGCGGCACCTGGATCGTCCGCCGCCGACCGGTCTTCGTCGGCCCGACGTGCAGGCCGCCGGCTTCGCTCATCGCGACCGCGATGTCGACGGTTCCGACGGCAAGGTTCAATCAGTCGATCCGGAGACCCCAGACTTCGCCGGCGCGAAGTCCACCGTAGGCGGCGAGGTACACAGCGGTTCGGTACCGCTCGTCGATGACCGCTGCGAGCGTGTTCACCTGGTCAGCGGTGAGGAATCGCATCTCCTGATG
>JAENVU010000003.1 GCA_016650415.1 Acidimicrobiia bacterium | reverse complement strand
GTCGGCGTTGAATCTGGAGAACGGGTGCACGGCGGCCGACGAGCACGGACTGCAACAGATCAATCTCCGGGTCGATTCGACGGTCGGTGGCCAGCCCGACCCGCGAGGACGGACGACGCTCACGATCGTCAAACGCGATCCTGAGTTCAGCGCGACCACGAGTACGCCGTGAGGAGGGCAATTGACGCGCATCATCGCCGCGACGAACGCGGCTTCACCCTCGCGGAGTTGCTCGTCGCCATCACGATTCTCGGGATCATCATGGCGGCGATCGGGGCCATGGTCGTGACCGCGTTCCGTACGACCACGATCGTGAGCAACCGACTCGAGGGGTCGCGGGCACCGAAGCTGGTCTCGACCTATTGGGTGCCCGACGTGGAAGGCGCCACGACCGTCGTGGTGGCTGGAGGCTCGGGTGACTGTCCGGCGCCGTCCGGCGCCATCTCCGTACTGGTGACGTTCACCTGGCAGCAGTACCCGTCCCAGACCGGAGCCGATGCACCGGTCGCGGATCCGGGGGCGGCGACCGCTGCGACCTGGTGGGAACGAACGCTCGGCACGCGGAAACAGGTCGTACGGGTCGCGTGCACCGGCGCGGTCGTCACCTCGACCGCGGTCGTGATTCCCGATATCGGTGTCGACGGAGTGACGGTCGATCCCGTTGACCCCGCGAGCGATCACTTCACCATCGACGTCGCGGTACCGGACCGGAACCAGGCCGACAAGCAGTACCACTTCTCGGTCGACGCGACTCGTACCGTTCCCGCCGAGGGGCCGCCGCCATGATCCGCCGACCGGACCGCTCCTCCGAGGCCGGGGTCAGCCTCGTGCTCGTGCTCGTGACGCTCGTGGTCTTCGGGCTGCTCGTCCCGGTGCTCGGCCAGTTCGGAACGACCAACGGAATTTCGGGCTACATCGTGAAGGGCCAGCGCTACGACCGCTACGCCGCCGACAACGGTGTGCAGTCGGCGATCGCGTACGCCGGGAGCCGCCGTACGGCCGGCCGGGCGCACGTGCCGTGTCCGGATCTCACCTCGACGATGAACGCAACGTCCACCGCATTCAAGCGGGACGTGACCGTCAAGTGTCAAGGCTTCGACGGGTCGGGCATCCCACTAGGAAGCGGCGACATCCCCGCGTACGCCGTGCTCGGCCTCAACGGCGGGCAGCACTCGATCGACGTGAACAGTCCGGGTCGGATCAAGACCCAAGGTGCCTGGTGGGCCAACGGCGATCCCGGTTCGACGAGCGCCGACATCCACCAGGTCACGATCGACGCGTCGGACGATCTGTTCGGCGCGACCGGTGGGTGTAAGGAGTCGAACAACGCGCGAATCTTCGCCGCGCCACTTCGGTGTGACACCGGCGAGACGGTCGGCGACCCGAACTACGGCTCGGCCCTCGCGACGTTGAACGGAGCGCAGGCCGACGCTCCCGCCCCGCGTGATGCGTGCCGGTCCGTCGACGGCAACGGGGTCGTCGCGCTCGCATCCGGTATCCACTGGAACGTCGAATGGCTGAACAAACTCACGGACGGATCGTGCGGTCGCGACGTCGTCATCTGGCTCAAGCCGGGCACCCACTACTTCGACTTCGACTTCTACGACCGGGGTCTGCGGGGCTCGGGCGACAGCCGCTGGACGATCGGGGACTCCGGGTCGCGTCACGTCACGGTTGTCGCGGGCGCACGCACCTGGACCACCGAACCCGAAGCATTCGCCGCCGCCACCCAGGCCAACGAAGCGACGGCCGCGGGCGCGTGCGACCTCGGTGCGCGGGGCGCGGAGATCGTGCTCGGCAGCAACAGCAACATCCGGGTGGAGAGCCCGGCCCGGATGGAGCTGTGCCCACTCGCGGTCGAGGGCGGGGGCCAGCGGTTGGCGGTCACCGGTCCGAAGTCGGGTCAGCCCGAGACCGTCAACTCGTTCGGGCCGCGGGCCCCGAGCTCGGCGGTCGGGAGCCGCATCAGCTGGCCGGACTCACCGCCGGCATCCATCGACCCGATCACCGTGACGAACTGCGACCGGAACCCGGATTGTGGTCCAGCGGGAACCAACTTCGCCGAGGGGGATCTGACTCGCGACGCCACCGTCACGATGAAGATCCCCAACCCGTTCACCGCGAACGCGCGGCTGGAGTCGCTGCAACTCGACGTGTCGCACCGGGAGTCGGAGAACCGGGGCAGCAGTGACAATGAAGGCAACCGCATCCGCATCCGGCGCATGTGGTTCGAGATCCAGGGTCTGGGAGAAATGATCCGGTGTGACGACCTACCGGCGAGTGGTGGCTGGTCCCAGCGGACCGTCAGCTGCGATGTGTCCGGGGTGAAGATCCCGATGCCCCCGGCGGCCGGCCCGGACGGCCTCGCCGCTCTCGACGTGGTCCTGCACGTCGAGACCAACCGACGCAATCAGGGCTCGATCACGCTGGCGCTCGACCACGTCGCGCTCAAGGGCACGCAGACCCCGGCAGTCATCCGGGCCCAGGGTTGTGGTTGCGATGCCCTCAACTTCGACAACCACGGACACGGCAACAACGGATCGGCCTTCGTCTGGGGCACCGTCTATCTGCCCAATGCCGGGGTGAACGCCGACCTCGGTGAGCGCCGTGCGTTCCGGCTCGCCCGAGGGGTGGTGGCCGACACGTTCACGCTGGAGGGCCTTCCAACGGGTGGAGGCGCACCGTTCATCCCGGTGTCGCTGCCCGGTGGTGGCATCTACAGCGAACGGAACGTGACGTTCGAGGCGATCGTCGACGGGACGACCAAGCTCCGGGCGCGGGTGACGTTCCCGGATCCGGTGGGCCAGCCCGACGCGTTCCCCAGGATCACCGCCTGGGACACCCACCCGTAGACCGGGTTCAACCCTCGGAGTTGGGATCGAGGTCTTCGGCGGTGACGACGAGATCCCAGCGGTCGAGGCAGTCCTCGCAGCGGTAGGTCGCGATGTCGCCCTCGGAGTACGGCGACTCCGGGTCGGCGTGCTGGACGAGATGGGCCCGCCCGCCGCAGTCGACGCACACG
>JAENVU010000002.1 GCA_016650415.1 Acidimicrobiia bacterium | reverse complement strand
GTCCCGGGCTGGTCTTCTCGGAGCAGGGCAGGAGGGACTCGAACCCCCAACCGCCGGTTTTGGAGACCGGAGCTCTTCCAATTGAGCTACTGCCCTCCGGACGCGCGGGGGCCGGGCCGACGAGCCTAGCCGAGGAACTCCCGAGTTCTCATGCCGGATGAGCGGTTCTTCGCCAGGTTCGGCGTCGAGGTCCTCAGCCGGTGACGAAGCGGCGCCGGGTACGGGCCGCCATCACTGCCGCGGTTGCGGCTCCGGCAAGGGCCGCACCAGCGAGTGCCGCACCGGCGACCGCGATCCGGCGGCCCGTGAGAATGGATCGGGCGACCCGACGCTCACCCTCGACCGCCAAGGCGTTCAGTGTCTGGGCGAGGCTCCCGGGTGCGGGCTCGAGGTACGTGCTTCGCAGCGCGCCGAGCCCGCGGAGGAGCTTGCGATAGCGCGCCAACTCGGCCTGACAGCGCAGGTCGGACTCGATGAATCGACGGGTTCGTTCGTCCAGGTGGACCGTGCCGTCGACCAAACCGGGGATCAGCTCGGCGACATCCTCATACCGCACGGGCCGACCGTCCTTCCTCGAACACGGTGTCCCACAGGCGCTTTCGCGCTCGATGCAGCCGGACCTTGGCGGCCGAGACCGAGATCCCGAGTTCCTCGGCAATGGCCTCGTGAGGAAGTCCGTAGACATCGCGCAGCACCACGACCGCACGGAGCTTCGCCGGCAACTCGTCGACCGCGACGGCGATCCGTTCGAGGTCGAGGGTCGTCTCGGCCATGGCCGCCGGTTGGGCGTCGTGGCGGATCTCGGCGGGCTCATATGCCGCTACCAGCGGTTCCGTGCGGAATCGACGGCGGCGGGAGAGGTGCGTGGAGGCACAGTTCGCCGTGATGCGATAGAGCCAAGTGCTGAGTTGGGCGTCACCGCGAAACCGGCCGATACCCTTCCACGCTCGGAGGTAGGCATCCTGGACCACGTCGCGTGCATCCTCCTCGTTGCCCGTCAGTCGGACTGCCAGCGTGAAGAGATCGACGTACGTGCGGCGAACCAACTCGTCGAACGCATCGCGATCGCCGGATTGGGCAGCCTGGATCAGTTCGGTCTCGTCCACCATCGGCGCTCCAAGATCTTCAGACCTGCACGAGCCCAAAGAGGTTACGTCGGGAGGCGAGCCGGCCCGGTGATACGAGCCGCACCGGGGAGGAACGAACGCGTCAGCGCGTTTCCTTGTGGAGCGTGTGGCGACGGTCGAAGCGGCAGTACTTCTTCATCTCGATCCGCTCGCGGTCGTTGTTCTTGTTCTTCTTGGTGATGTAGTTCCGCCGCTTGCACTCTTCGCAGGCGAGGGTCACTTTGAGCCGCTTGTCGGATGCCATTCGTTCTCTTCCTTCATCGACGACCGGGCCGAAGTCGGCCCTGGTCGCTGTTCTCGGTGTAGCGGGAGAGGGGATCGAACCCTCGACCTCACGATTATGAGCCGTGCGCTCTGACCAGCTGAGCTATCCCGCCGGGCGCGACACCAGATCGGTGCCTGCGGGTCGACGTTTGGAGTTGGTGGTCACGGACCACCGACTCGTAATGTCGGAGCCCCCTTACGGATTTGAACCGTAGACCCCTTCCTTACCATGGAAGTGCTCTACCACTGAGCTAAGGGGGCAAACCATCCAGGCTCACCAAAGGTGGGCTTGGGCCCATGGACATTAGCAACCCGAGCGCCGTCGGATACCGTCCGGGGCGTGCCCACGACACTCCGACCCGCCGCAGCTGCCGACGCCGAGGCGATCCGAGCGATCTACAACGTCGAAGTCTCGGGGTCGACGGTCACCTTCGACCTGGTCCCCCGCAGCTTCGAAGACCAGGTCGCATGGATTTCCGAGCACAACGGCGGACATCCGGCGATCGTCGCCGTCGGCGAGAGCGGAGACATCGTCGGGTTCGGGTCACTTTCGCCGTATAAGGAACGGCCGGCCTACTTCACCACCGTGGAGGATTCGGTCTACATCCGGGAAGACCAGCGCGGGAACGGCGTCGGACATCAGCTGCTGGCCGAACTCGTCCAGCTCGCGCAGCAGTACGGATACCACTCGATGATCGCCCGGATCGTCGGTGGCCACGATGCCTCGATCAGGTTGCACCGCCGCTGCGGGTTCGAGATCGTGGGCACCGAACGCGAAGTCGGCCGCAAACTCGGCCGCTGGCTCGACGTCGTCGTCATGCAACGCATGCTCTGAGGCATGGCGCGCAGGACACTCGCGGGAACCGGTCGCGGTGTCCGGAGCAGCCCGAGAGCGAGGAACGAGCGACGCGGGTGCGCAGGGCACTCGCCGCGGCGCGGCTGCGACGCAATTTGTGGTGGGCCCGGAGGGATTCGAACCCCCGTAGCTTGCGCATCTGGTTTACAGCCAGATCCCTTTGGCCTCTCGGGTACGGACCCGGGCGTACAGTAGCAAGCCGTCAACATCACTTTTCCACGGGAGATTCGCTCGTCATGCCCAGTTTTGACGTGGTGTCCGAAGTCGACATGCAAGAGGTCCGCAACGGAGTGGACCAGGCCGCGCGGGAGATCTCGCAGCGGTACGACTTCAAAGGCACCGACAGCTCGATCGAGCTCAAAGAGGCCACCATCGAGATCCACACCGAGTCCGAACCGCGCCTCCAGGCGTTGCGACAAGTGCTGGAAGAGAAGATGGTCAAGCGGCAGGTGTCGCTGAAGGCCCTGGGTTGGGGGAACATCGAAGAAGCGACGAAGGGCACCGTGCGCCAGACCGTCACGTTGCGCATGGGCATCACCGACGACAAGGCCCGCGAGGTCGGCAAGTTCATCAAGGGCCTGTCGCTCAAGGGGGTCCAGCACCAGATCCAGGGCGAGCAGGTGCGCGTGACCGGTAAGAAGCGCGACCACCTGCAGTCAGTGATCGCGGCGCTCAAGGATCACGACTTCGACTTGCCGCTGCAGTTCACCAACTTCCGCGACTGACCGCCCCACCCCGGCGTTTGGCGCGTGACGGGTCCGGTGGGCCCCTCAGGCGCCAATCGGTGAGGACGCGGTGGTGCGACCGCGCCCGACCAGGCGGAAGAACGCCAGCACCGCGATCGCGTAGACCGCGAGGGCGAGGAGCTGGACAGCGCGGAAACCGATCGACATCGCGAGCATCGTCGTGAGGACAGATCCGATCACCGAGAAGAAGCCGTTGATCGCCCACGCCCACGCGACGTACTCGTCCGCGTGATCACTCAACCCGCCGACGACCCGGAGGCCGAGCGGCATGAACATGCCCAGACACAACCCGAGCGGCGCCAACACGAGCAGCGACACGAGGACGCGAACGACGAGGTCCTCGGACAAGAGGGAGTCGATGATCCCGCCGAGAACCCACTGGTAGAACGCGACCAGGCCGCACAGCACCGCGAAGACGATCGGCAACACGGTGCGGGCGCGATCGGCGAGCCGGTTGCTGAGCAGTGCGCCGAGGCCGGTGAAGACGAGGATCGACGCCAGCGTGACGGTCAGCGAATAGGTGGGATAGCCGAGAAACAGCACCAGTCGCTGGATCATCGAGATCTCGAACAGCATGAAACCGAGTCCGAGCGTGGCGAAGTACACCGCGGAGATCCCCTTCCGCGGCAGGGCTTTCCACTCCTTGCGGACGAACAGGAACGGAACCAGCAGGAAGACCGCGGCGTAGAGCACCGAGATGGCGAGGAGCAGGACGAGCACCCGCTCCCCGATCGAGTCTTCGGGGTCGGTGGCCGAGATCGGCGTGAAGAAGTGTTTGACGACGTCGGTGAAGCTGGCGAAGTGCCAGAAGAAGGGGCCGTCGTCGCTGATGGCGTGGATCTCACGCGGGTAGGACGCGGCGGCCTTGGCCGCCTGCTGATCCGAGCCCTCGATGAGCTGCGGGACCAGGCCCGGGCCCGGCGGCAGGCCCGGCGCCCAGGAGATCTCGTTCTTCGGAACCTTCGTGATACCCGCCTGGAAGCGCTGGACCTCCGCGGGGGTGAACGCGGTGCGCTTCACCATCACGGTCGAGAGATCACCGGTCTCGTTCGTGATGTACGGCGCCACGATGACGTGCTCGCCCGGGTTCTCGACCCCGATCTCCTCCAGCGCCTTGCGCGCGGTCATCACGTAGCGGGCAGTGCGGTTGGGGGCATCGGCGAAGCTCAACTCGCCGAACTGCACGACCATGATCCCGCGATCTGAGAGGTGGGACATCGCCTCCTTGATCATGTTCGTCGTGTAGAGGTAGCTCTCAGAGAGCACGAACGCGCCCGACGACGCGGCGTTGTTCGCGGCGTAGCTGTCGGGCGCGACAAACCAGATGATGTCGTAGTTGTCGTTGCTGCGGGCGAGGTAGGTGCGACCGTCGCCCTGGTGGATCGTGACCCCGGGTTGGTCGGGGAGATCACCCGCGAACTTGCGGTAGCGCTCGGTGACGAGGTCGACGGTGACCGGGTTCAGCTCCACGCCGTCGATCTGCTTCGAGCCGTAATGCAACGCGGCGACGATCTCGTTGCCGCCGGCGGAACCGATGATGAGGGTGTGGTCCGGCTTGGTGCCGAGCAGCGCGAACGGCAGCGACCGGGGATCGTCGTTGAAGCGGGTGACGCCGGCCGCGTTGCCGTCGAACGCATAGATCGCCGACCCGAAGCTGCCGTCGTGGAACAACGACTTGAGCTCGGGCTTGATCTCCGCGACGTCGACCCGAAACACCGGACCCCAATCGGAGAAGGCCGCGTGCTCGGGATCGGCCTTGCGATCCTCGGGGCGGACGTCGACCAGGCCGGCGCCGGACGCGAGGATCGCCAGCACGATTGCGACTGCGGCCACCGCCGCCATGGGGATCGACGGGCGGCGCATCACGACGAGCGCGACCAGCGCGAAGACCACGGCCGAGACCACGATGACCTGGGGCGGTCCCAGCCAGGTGATCAGCGGGATCGCCAGCGCGCACCCCAGGCCGGCGCCGATGAGATCGGAGAAGTAGAGGCGCCCCACCCGATTGCCACCGCGACCCAGGATCGTCGAGATGATGATCCCCAGCGGCACGAACGACGCGAACAGGACGAAACAGATGAGTCCCAGCTTGGCCAGGCTCTTGTAGGAGCCCGACGTGCCGTAATCCCAGATCTGCACGGTGTCGATGTGCAGCCGGGCAATGAGGAAGTAGCCCGCGGTGATCGCGACCGCACTGATCACCGAACAGACCGCAATGACGGTGTCGGTCGCGGCCTGGCGGAGGCGGGGCCAGACGACGACGAAGATTCCACCGGACCCGATGCCGAGGAGGGCCAGCCCGAGCACGAGGTAGGTGTAGTAGTACCAGAGCTTGTAGGAGACGACGCGGGTGTATCCCACCTCGAGCAGGAGTCCCGCCAAGCTCACCAAGAAGATGGCGACCGTGTGCCGCGTTCGCAGCGCGGTCGTCCCGCTCTCGGTTGTCTGCACCTGCGC
>JAENVU010000001.1 GCA_016650415.1 Acidimicrobiia bacterium | reverse complement strand
TTCGGCTCACATGTCGGTGTTGTGCGCCGCCTTCAGCAGTGCGGAGTTCGGGTGCTCGGGCAGCTCGACGAGCGGTGACGCGATCTCCTCGACCGTCGGACCGTACTGGGCCGCCAGCGGCGCGAGCGCGTCCAGATCGAAGTCGTAGAGCTTCGCCGCGTTGCCGCCCAACACGTCACGCAGCTCCGCTTCGCCGACCTCGTGGAAGACCGCACGCAGGCTCTCGCGGCTGTAGGGCGCCGACCCCTCGTCGTGGGGGTAGTCGCTCCCCCACATGAACCGACCCGGCGCCATGACCTCGTGCGCCGCCCAGTCCTTCGGGCCCGGGAAGCTCGCACCGACCCAGCAGTTCTGCTGGAAGTACTCCGTCGCCGATCGGGGCAACGCGTTCTCCGGCGTGTACTTCAGTTCACCGATCGCACCCTTGCCCACGCTGGCGATGACCTGGTCCATGTGCGTGAGCATCGGCGGGAGCGCGGCGGCGGAGCCTTCCGTCATCACGAACTTGAGTCGCGGGAATCGCTCGAACACTCCGGAGAGCAGCATGTGGACGAATGCACGCATCCCGTAGAAGCCGACCTCGGTGATCATGATCATCGGCGTCGAGGGGAACCGTCCGTAGTTCGGTGAGCCGGTCCCGGAGTGGAGGTTCACCGGCACATCGAGATCCTGGAGCGCCGCCCAGAGCCGGTCGTAGTCGGGGTGATACAGCGGCTTGACCCAGTCGACATCGGGCGCAACCGTCGGCAACAGCACGCCGCCGCGCAACCCGTGCTCCTTGATCCAGGTGATGTCCTCGATCGCGTCGTCGATGTCGTTGAGGAAAAACTGGCCGATGCCGGCGCGCTGGGCCGGCTTCCGCGCGCAGAAATCGACCAGCCAACGATTGTGGGCGTGGATTCCCGCACGCCGGTGTGCGTACTCGTCCGGCTTGGGCGGCCCCGCGAAGAGCACGAATCCGGGATAGAAGGGCGGCACCGTATTCGGGAACACGACCTCCCCGACAATGCCGTCGGCGAGCTGATCGGCATCACGCCGGTCGTCATCCCAGTTCCGGATGCGCAGATCGGTGTCGCGCAGATCCTTCCACGGGTTCTTGTACTTGCCGCGCCAGGCATCGAAGTCGGCCTGGTAGTCCGGCGCGAGGTACTCGCGGTAGGTCTCGTGATTCGCGCCGGCGTGCGTGTCGGCCGAGATGATCGTGTAGTGAGCAGCAGTATCGGTAGCCATAACGCAATACTAGTATCGGATTCTGGTTCTGGCCAACGACCTAGGATTGTGCCCGTGGCGACGGACCTCACCCCCACTGCGCCGGCACCGCCCGATCCCGCGACGCTTCCCCGCGCCCAACAGGAGCGGCGGCGGCGAATCGTGGACGCGGCCATCGCGCTGATCGGTCGGAACGAATACGACGCGATTCAGATGCGTGACGTCGCGACCGAGGCCGGAGTCGCCCTCGCGACGATCTACCGGTACTTCACCTCGAAAGAGCATCTGTACGCCGCCGCCCTCGTGGAATGGGTGGCCGAGTTCCCCCTCACCCGGCGTACCCCGGCCATTGCGACCAACACCGATGAGGAACGGATCCGGGCGTTGATGCGCCGAGCGGTTCGAGCCTTCGAGCGGCACCCCCAGATGATGCGGGCCGTCATCGTGCTCGAGGCGTCCAACGATCCCAACGCCCGCACCCTCTTCGAACAGTTCGGCGCGCAGAACACCGCGGCGTTGACTCAGGCCCTCGGCACCCTCGACCCCGACGTGGCCGCGGCGATCGTCGAGACCGCCAACAGCGTGATGGTCACGCGGTTGCGGGCCTGGGCGCTGGGACGCTGCTCGATTCGCGACGTCGACCGATCAGTGCAGCGAGCGCTCGATCTGATCTTCACGACTCCACCGGCCTGAGTTCGCTACCGTCACCTCCATGGCCGCGGACGACGCACGGATCGACGCCGCGCGCGGCCACGCTCCCGGCCCGGGCCATGCCAGTCGATGGTTCACGATCGTTGCCACGCTCGCGTTCGCCGCGGTCCTCGTCGTCGCCGTCGTGGCGGCCGCCGGTCACAACGGCACACCGCCGAACGACGACGAGGCCCTGATCGATCTCCAAGTCTTCGACGTCGGCTCCCACA